>JBGTCC010000386.1:0-4085 GCA_041749055.1 Thermodesulfobacteriota bacterium
CCCTGGGCTACAAAACCATGATCAACGAAACAACCCTGCGCGAGGCTTCCAAGTTTCTCACCGCCTGCGCGAGACGAGAGAATCTGCCCATCGGCAAGACCCCCGAATACGACTACGCGCAATATATCCATCAAATCCCCGGCGGCATGATTTCCAACCTGCGCCATCAATTGAGCCGCGTCGGCATGGACAATAAAATTGATCAAACTTTAGAAGAAGCCGCCCAGGTGCGCGCCGACTTCGGCTTCCCAATCATGGTCACGCCGCTATCGCAGTTCGTCGGCAGCCAGGCCGCCATCAACGTGATTGTCGGCGAGCGTTACAAACAGGTCACCGATCAGACGATTGAATACGCCATGGGCATATGGGGCAAAGAAGGCGCGGAGTTCATGGACAAG
The DNA here is from genome assembly GCA_041749055.1 of Thermodesulfobacteriota bacterium. Classification (GTDB taxonomy): domain Bacteria; phylum Desulfobacterota; class Binatia; order UBA9968; family UBA9968; genus DP-20. The sequence goes on from JBGTCC010000386.1 coordinate 399, forward strand.
AACGTCAAAGAAAAAATCCTAAATCGCCCGCGCGCCAAAGAGATCGCCGGCCGCCCATACCCAACCGACACGCTTCAAGAGCTGCGCAAAAAGTACGGCGGCAAGAACGACGAAGAACTCTTGTTGCGATTTTTTTCCAGCAAAGAAGAGGTCGAAAAGATGTACGCCGCCGGCCCCGCGCGCACTTTCTCCGACAACGGAGGCAATCCGTTGCTCAATCTAGTCGCCGAGCTGTCCAAACAAAAAGACCGCAGCAGCGTTTTCATCCAACGCCCCGGCTTCTCGTTGCGCTTGCAACGGCGCAGCGCGCTATGACCGAAACAACTGGAACCCATTGGAACCCCTGGGACCCCTGGAACGATTGGAACCCAATCCGACGGCTTGAACGATTTGAACGGAGCGAAGCGATTGAACGGCTTGAACGAGTTTAATCAGACGAGGTAATCCATGGCACGCGTATCGTTAATCGGCGAAACCGATCATCCCGAGCTCGCCGATACCATCGCCAAGATCAAAGGCGCCCGCGGCGGGCGGCTGATCAATGTCTATCGCTTAATGCTGCATAGCCCGGCGCTGGCCAACGCCTGGTTCGAGTTTAATCAAGCGGTGCGCTACGGCACCGAGATCGACGGCCAGTGCCGCGAGATCGCGGTCATCCGCGTGGCAATTTTGAATAACGTCGAGTACGTTCAACGCGCCCATGGCCCCGCTTACGCATTGAAAGAAGGATTGACGCCGGAGCAAGTTATTGCGATTGCCGATTGGCACCCATCGACACTATTCAACGACAAGCAGCGCACCCTGCTTGCCTACACCGACACCATGACGCGCGCAATCGATGTACCGGACAGCCTGTTCGCCGATGTACGCCAACACTTCAACGAACGCCAAACCGTCGAACTGACCATGCTCATCGGCACCTATAATATGTTCACAAGAGTTTTGCAGGCACTAAAAATCGACCAGGAACCGTAAAATTTGTTCAAGGTTTAAGGGTTCAAGATTCAATGTCGGAAATCCGATTGAACCCTTGAACCTAATAATCTGAATTATGCCCACAATGCCTAAGCTGAAACTCGTCGTCGAGAACGACACCTTTCTCCGACTGATCAACGTCGTCCTCGATCCCAGCACCGGCCAAGAACGCTTCGACGCCTTCGCCCACTTCTGCCTGCACGACACGCCCGACTTTGCTGGCTGGTGCGACAAAATTCGCGCTCAGGCGAAAAATCTTTATCCAGCCGATGTCCGGCTCGTCGACAGCCAAGCGGAGCTGTTAGTCGATCTCCCCGGCGCCACCGCCGCCGTAGTCGAGGAACTTGATTTTGGACCGCAGGAAGTCATCGCCGCCGGCGAGAAACTCAGATTCGTGCAAAAATACGGCTTCACCACGCGAAATATCGACGAAGCCGCATGCGCCAAAGCCAACGCGAAAGTTTTAACCATCAGACGGCGGGCAAATATTTCCACGGCGGAACAAGGCTTGATGCTCATGCTCGCCCTGGCACGCCAAGTGACGCAGCACGCGAACTTGATTAGCAACGAGCAACTCAGCGATGCCGGCTACCAACCGACGACCTACAATCGCCATCACACGCCCAACGGCAACTGGGCGCGCATCCCCGGCATGATCACGCTTTACCAGCGCCAACTCGGCATCGTCGGGCTAGGTGAGATCGGTAGGGAACTAGCTTTGCGCGCCATCGCCCTCGGCATGCGCATCGTCTACCACCAGCGCACGCGCTTGCCAATAGAAATAGAAGAGCAGTACAAAGCAACTTACCTGTCTCTGGATGAACTGCTCGCGACCTCCGACTTCGTCAGCCTGCACCTGCCGCGCAGCCCGGCGACGGTAGGATTCATCGGCGCGCAACAGCTCGCGCTGATAAAATCCGGCGCTTTTCTGATCAACGTATCGCAGCCCAATTTGGTTGAACGCAACGCCTTGCGCAACGCGCTCGAATCCAGACGCCTCGCCGGTTTCGGCCTCGACACTTTCTACGAAGAGCCCGGCGACGCCAGCGACCCGTTGATCAAATTCCCCAACGTCATCGTCACCCCCCACATGGGCGGCTCACCGCGTTGGAACTCCCTCGACGACATCGAAGAAGTGATCGTCAACCTGGGCCGCTGGCTGGCCTGATCGAAGTTACCCGGCTAAATTTTTTCGCTTGAATCTGGCGCCGATTGCCCGTCGCTGGAAGCTTTTTTCAGCGCTTCGAGCAGCCCGAGAGGTGAAGAAACTTGCGGCTCATTTAAGAACGGGAACTCCCCGACATAGCGAATAGTGAACTCAACATGGGAGTTGTCATCGACCGGCACATGCCAGTGCAGCGAGTTTTCCGCCGCGGACGGGTAGCCCCGAGTTGCGATGACATTAGGCATGACGAACCTGGCATCAGCCGGCGGCGAATTTTCGCTGGCGAGAATTCCGTCCAGGTAATTTTCGTCGCGGAGCAGTTTTGTTGATGCGGGTTCCGCCGCCCGATCGGCGAGAAATTGGCCAGCTGGCAGCGCCGGCGGATCGCCCGGTCCCATGAAGGCAAAGATGACGCCGCCGAGTTCGGCGCAAGGATACGCCGGCTGTCCGACATCCCAACGCCGCTCCTTCTCCGCCAACCAGTCGCCGCGCAACACCACCTTGCCGCAGTTGTCGAACAACCAGCCATGATACATGCAGCGGATGCCGTCAGGCTCGATACGGCCATAGATCATATCGACGCCCTGATGGGCGCAGTAGCGGCCAATCAGCGCGGGTTTTCCGCCCGCGTCGCGGAACAAGATCAGCTCTTCATTAAACAGCTGCACCGCCAGCGGCTTTTCCGTTCCCAACTCCTCGGACAGGGCCGCCGGCTGCCAATAGCGACGCATCAGCTCGCCGCAAAGCGTGCTGCCCTTGGTTTGACGCAACAGCTTATCTTCTTCGGGTGAAATCACGCGATTCATCATGACTCCGCTAGGCTGCTAATCCTGCACGATCATAACGGGCTTGGCCCGAGGTTTCCAGCGCTGCCCCATGGGCGCTTTGCCGAAGCGCAGGGATAATTGATTGACAGCGCGATCACGCCGACGCTATATTCCGCCCGGCCATCAGGAAGTTGCTTGACGGCAAATTAAAAGGAGATTAACCCATGCATCGAACAATGGCGCTATTGACCGCGCTCATCTCACTGTCGCTTGCCGATTCCAGCCCAAGCCACGGACAGGATAGGATGCGCATCGCCTGGGCCGGCAGCACGCCGTCGAACACGCCGATCAGGGTCGCCGACCAGAAAGGTTTCTTCAAGCGAAATGGGCTTAACGCCGAGGTCATCAGCATCAGCGCCAGCACCATCGTCATTCAGGCCCTGCTCAGCGGCGAAGTCGACTTCATCATCGCGCCCTCAGCCACACTGGTAACTTCGAAGATGGCGGGCGCGGACACGGTCATGGTGTCGACCAACTTGCCGCTCTTCATCGACCATATCGTATCTCTCGGCAGCATCACGACGATCGAACAGCTCAAAGGCAAGATTGGCGGCGTAAACCGCTTGGGGACAACCTCCGACATGACCCTTCGGCTCGCCTTGCGCCGCCTGGGAATCGACCCCGAGAAAGAAACCAAAATCATCGCCACTGGAGAAAATCCCCAGCGCCTCGCCGCCCTGGCCAACAACATCACTCAGTTCACTCTCCTAGGCGAGCCGC
>JBGTCC010000387.1:0-4730 GCA_041749055.1 Thermodesulfobacteriota bacterium
GAATATTTCGGTCGCGGTTGTGGACGCGAAAATAGGCGCTCTGCATGAGGCGTGGCTCCAATGAAAATGCCGAGCCATGATGGGCGTTGAGCTCGCTGGCAAAATCGGCCGGCGTAAAAATTCTCTGCGTGACAATCGACGCCGTGAGACCGGGCATATAGCGCTGTTCCAAATAATCTAGAATTTTTGCGGCGTAGCGTGGCCCCTCGACTTGCCAATCGATCGCCAGCTTACCTAAATGCGGCACCGGCGAGAGCACATAGAATGCTTCGCAGTCTGGCGGCGCCAGCGACGGGTCGGAGCGTGTCGGCGCGTGCAGATAAAGCGAAAAATCATCGGCCAGCCTGCCACGCTCAAAAACATCGCCCAGGAGTTCACGGTAGCGCGGTCCGAAGATAACGTTATGATGCTGCAAGTTGAGATATTTCCGCTTGGTGCCGAAGTAGATAAGAAAGAGCGACATGCTGTATTTTTTGCGCCCGAGCTTACGGCGCATCGCGGCCGCGCGCGGCTCATCTTTGAGCAGCCGATCGTAGGTGTGAACCACGTCGGCGTTGCTCACCACCAGATCGAAACTTTCTTCCCGCCCCGCGTGGGTTTGCAAACCCGCCACCGCGCCGTCACGGGTGACGATTCTCTCGATCTCAACATCGAAGTGAATTTCACCACCGAGCTCTCGGAACAGTTTCACCAACGCCCAAACGAGCCGGCCCGTGCCGCCCTTGGGAAAATAAACTCCCCACTTGCGTTCGAGGCAATGAATCAGAGTATAAATCGAGGTGGTCGTAAACGGGTTGCCGCCGACGAGCAGCGAATGAAAGCTAAACAGCTGGCGCAGATGGGGATCGCGAATATGTTTGGCGACCACGTTGTAGACCGAGCGGTAAGCTTCGAGGCGGATCAACTGCGGCGCCACTGCCACCATGCTCGACAGACTTAGGAACGGTACATGAACCAGCTTCTCGTAGCCTTCGTGAAAGACTCCCTGCGAGTATTTTAAGAACTTTTGATAGCCCGCCCAATCGGCCGGCGACTTAGCGCGAATTTGTTTTTCCAGCGCTTCGTCGTCATCCGAATAATCGAACTCATAACCGTCGTCCCAAAACAAACGGTAAAAAGGTTTGACCGGGATCAGCTCGACGTAATCTTGCATGGATTTGCCGGCGACCGTGAACAGCTCTTCGAGACAATGCGGCGCAGTGATTACCGTCGGGCCGGCATCGAAGGTAAAACCATTATCGTGGTAGACGTAGGCGCGGCCGCCGGGCTGATCGCGCTTTTCAAAAATAACAGTGTGGCAGCCAGCCGCTTGCAGGCGAATGGCGGCGGCGAGGCCGCCGAAGCCGCTGCCGATGACTGCGACGCGCGGCTTATCCATAAGCGACTGCAATCTCCTCGCCCAATTGGCGCAGTTCGTTAAAGGCCCGCAATGACCAAGCTATTTCCGAGTCGCACAAGCGCTGTTTCAGCTGATCGAAGGCACGATCCAGATGCTGGCGCGCGCTTGCGCGAGTCGTTGGGATAAGATCATGAGAGGCGATCCAGCTTTCCAACGCCTGGGCGTTGGGTAACTCGGCGACAGCTGAGAGAAACGTTTCATACTCGTACGCGTTGGTTGAATTTGCCGCGCAAGCCCACACCCAAGAGGGGCGCGACAGCGATAGGTCTTCAAAACGTTTTTGCGGATCGCATTTGCCGATGACATTTCCCAGGTCATCGTACATTTGCAATGCGATGCCAAGGTCGACGCCGAAGGCATCGAGCGACTCAAGCACGCGATGGGGACTGCCTGCCACGGTTCCACCCAGCTCCGCCGCGAACCCCATCAAAGCGCCGGTCTTGAGAGTCATCCCGGCCAGACAAACTTCCGCCACCGATGTTTGCGGCAACTGCGGCACCTTGGCGCCGAGATCGAGAGCTTGGCCGAAATGGGCGCGCAACAGCGTGCGGTTATACCGCTCATACAGGCACGCCATTTGTTCAGCCGGGAGGCCGGCGTCTTTGAGCAACTCAAAGGGCCAGAAGTAAAGCCAGTTGCCGGCATTGAGCGCTAAAGGCACGCCGAACTGCACATGCAACGCCGGCCTGCCACGCCGCATCTTGCTGCCGTCTTCAATGTCATCGACGATTAACGAGCCGGCGTGCATCAGTTCAACCACATCGGCGCAGTCGCGACACTGCTTTGCCGCGGCAAACGACACTGCGCGGTCATCCTGGAACAGACGATAAGTCATGGAGACCAATTGGGCACGCAGCCGCTTACCCGGGTTGGCGATAAGCGTAGCCATCGGATCGAACAAGGCGCTACGCAGGGCGCTTTCCACCGCCGCGCTCGGTGCGAAACCGAGCATTTCTGCCAAACGGCACTCGGGAAACGTAACCGGTTCGGCACCACTGACATTGGCCGGCCGGCTGGACTTGTCTTCAGACGCCGACGAAATTCGCCGCTTTGCCGGTGCTGAGCCGCTGTACATCGTTAATCCTTGATGCTTCATGCTGTCACTCCCCCTGTCCTAACACTCACTCCTGCGCTGAGAACAAGGTCTCCGGCGCCACTTCCAACGCATTGGCCATGCGCACCAGAATATCCATGGAAACGTTTTGCTTGGCGCCTTCGACGGCGATGATGCAGGCGCGCGCCACCTGAGTCACCTCGGCCAAGTGCTCTTGAGTCCATCCCCGTTTTGTCCGCAAATCGCGCACCCGGCGCGCCAGCACCATTTGATATTCTTTGAGCACTGACTTGGGCCGATCGGCGCGCAACAGCCGGCCGATCAAACCGACGCCAGTAATTATATCCTTAGCAATCTCACAACGCTGGTTAAGATTTTTCACAGTAGAATTGTCGACTATCGCCTGTCCGCCAATGACCACCAGGACGTCGGGCGCCGACTTTGCTAACTCACCCACCACCCAATGAACATGTTCAACCCCCTGCGCCATTGTCACCGACAGCGCTAACACCTGCGGATGGCGCCGCTGAACCATATCAACGAGCGCTTGGTTGGGCACATTGGGACCGAAAAAGTCGACGTTCCAGCCGCTTGCGCCGCATAGATCCGCCGTCATGCGAGCGCCGATGAAATGCTGCTCGCCTTCGATGCAGGCAACCATGACCCGATAAATCGAGCGCCTAGCCGGAGGCGCAAAGTGCGCGCGCAGTCGGTCCATCTGGCCGATCACGATCTCCGTCGCTAATTTCTGTTCGCCGACCCCGATATCACCACGGCACCATGACTCGCCGACACCTTCAAGCGCCGGGGTGACAACATTGAGATAAACATCGCCGAGCGTCTGCTGCGCCGATATAAGTTCGCCAGTGACCTGCTCGGCGCTCTCGTGATCGCCGTTGACAATCGCGTAGGCCAGGCGCTTTTGCTTTGCGTCGAAATAATCGGCTCTCGAATCAACAGTATATTTTCCCAAGGTGGCGGCCATCTTCAATGCCTAAATAGAACTGATTATGTCTGGACAATAAGAGTATTTGCTAAAGCCCCAACGATTCCACGGCCAGCTTAAGATTCGAATATTTGAACTTGAAACCGAGCTTGATCGCCGCCTCGGGAATCGCCCGCTGACCGTTCAGCAACATTTCCGCCATCTCACCGACCACCAACGCCAATACCGATGGCGGCACCCTGGCCCACGACGGCCGGTTCAGTACGGCACCCAGCGTCTGGGAAAACTCTTCCATGGTCACCGGATTGGGCGCAGTGCCATTAAATGCACCGCGCGCGCGCTCGTTATCGACTAAGAACTGAATCAAGCTGACCTCATCTTCGATGTGAATCCACGGCATCCACTGCCGGCCCGATCCCAGCGGCCCGCCGATAAACATTTTGAACGGCGGCACCATCTTCTTTAACGCACCCTCGCCTTTGGCCAAGACGATGCCCGTGCGGAGCAAGCAAACCCGCACACCAAGCGATTCCGCCTTCAGCGCTTCCGCTTCCCAATCGACGCACAGGCGCGCAAGAAAATCGTCGCCGGGTTTGCTGTCTTCGGACAAAGGTCCATCGCCATGGGGACCGTAGTAACCCACTGCCGATGCGCTGATCATTAATTTCGGTTTGACCTGGGCTTTAGCGGTGGCATCGACCAACGCTTTCGTCCCATCGATGCGGCTCGAGCGCAGAATTTCCTTTTGCTTGGGAGTCCATCGTTTGCCAGCGATCGGCTCACCCGCAAGATTGATGATCGCATCGGCACCGTCGATGGCGCGCTCCCACTCGCCACCGGCACCCGGCTGCCAGGCCATCCACTGTTTTTTTGCCACGCTAATTTCCGCCTGAGGTCTACGGCTAAGCAACACTAACGAGTGATTACTCAGCCGCCACCGCTCGGTCAAAAGCGAGCCGATCATCCCCGTTGCGCCGGTAAGTACGATTTTCATCGTGTTCCAATCCCGCTCTCAAAACAGCTAAGAACTTCCAACAATGTACGGTATAGTTGACCTTGTTATCTAAAATGTTATCAATAGTCAACATGGGTATGAAAACTTTTTTAACTACTAATCCGAGAGTAGGGATCAGCGCTTGCCTTCTCGGACAGCAGGTTCGCTTCGACGGCGGCCATAAACGCGAGCTCTTCCTCACCGATCTTTTCGGCAAATTCGTCGACTGGGTAGCCATCTGTCCAGAAGTCGAAGTCGGTATGGGCGTGCCGCGAGAAACAGTTCGGCTTGTCGGTACGGTGAACAGTCCAAGCATGATCGCAGAGAAATCAGGCAA
>JBGTCC010000388.1:0-6559 GCA_041749055.1 Thermodesulfobacteriota bacterium
GAAGAAGGCCGCGACCCGTCGAAAATCGGCAGCTCGCTCTACCACAACATTAATATTAATGAGAACCGTCAGGCGGCGTTGGACGAGAGCAAGGCATTTCTCGACAAATATTACACCTCGAACTTCAGCATGAAGTTTGTCGAGGGCTTTACCACCGCCGGCAGTCCGAAACAGTGCATCGACGAGCTCAAAGCCTACTTCGCCGCCGGCATCGAGCATGTGACCCTGCGCATGACGTCCTGGGATCAGAACGGCCAGCTCAAACGCTTTCTCGATGAAGTCGTACCGGCGTTCAAGTGAAGAAGGATTGGAGTAATGGAGTGATGGAATGATGGGTCGGTCGAAGATTTTTCAGGCCCGACACTCCATTACTCCAGTACTCCATCGCCCCAGGCGTCTTTTATGATTCTCGGCATCGATCACCTAGTTATCGTCGTCAAAGATCTCGACCAGGCGGCCCACGACTACCAACAGCTGGGCTTCACCGTGGTGCCCGGCGGCCAACATCCGGTGGGCAGCCATAATGTCTTGATCTCGTTTGCCGATGGTTCCTATCTGGAAATCATCGCGTTTTACCGCGAGGCGATCGATCATCGCTGGTGGGAGCCACTGCAAAAGGGCGAGCGTCTGGTCGATTTTTGCCTTCAGACCGACGATCTGCGCGGCGATACCAAGAAAATGCAGGACGCCGCCGTGGCGATCAACAATCCGGTGCCCTGGTCGCGCAAACGGCCGGACGGCTATGAACTCAAGTGGCTCTTGTCACTGGCCACCGGCAGCCATCGCGGCGTGGCGCCGTTTCTGATCGAAGACGTGACCCCGCGTAGCGAGCGGATTCCCCAGCAGTTCGTCCATGCCAATAAAATCGCCGGCATCGAAAAATTAATCGTCGCGGTCGGCGAGCTTGAGCAAATCGGCAAATGCTATGGCGCGCTCCTCGGCGTCGAAGGCGAACCCTTTGCCGACGCTACCCTAGGCGCCGACGGCTTGCGCTTTCGAGTGGGCCCCCATGCCTTTGACTTTGTCAGCCCGCGCGAAGCCCATAGCCCGTTGATTAATTGGCTGCGTGAATTTGGCCCGTCGCCCTATGCGGCGGTCTTAAAGTCGGCCCGGGACGGGGTGGAGGCACTCGATAGCGGACTCACCCATGGCGCGCAATTACGGGTTCGCGAGAGTTCTCCACGGTGACAGGAACGATGCATCGATGAAACCGCACGGCCAATTTGGACAATCCTGGATGGCGTCGATAGCCGTCGCGCTGACCTTCTGGCTTTCGGCCATCCCGGCCTGGAGCGACCACGACCGAATGCGAAATGAAATTCGCCGGTTTCATGCACTTCTGCAAGATCATCCCAAGGTGTCGACGGAATTGCGCCACAATCCGAAACTGGTCAACAGCAAGAAGTACCTCGATAAACACGGCGACTTGGAAAAATTCCTCAAACGCCATCCCGGAGTTAAGCGCGAGATCGTCAATCATCCGGTGCGGGTCTTTGGCCAGTATTACCGCGAGGACCACTCGCGCTGGCGCCATCGTTAGTCGATCATTTCCAGGAGGACCACCGATGACCTTACAAGAGAAACTCGCGTTGGCCTGCCGCATCCTGGCCATGCAGGGCCACAACGATATGATCTACGGCCATGTTTCGGCGCGCACCGAAAGACCGGATCAATATTGGATCAAGGGCTCGGGCATCGGTCTGGAAGAGGCCACAGCCGAGGACATGGTTCTCATCGACTTCGACGGCAACACCCTCGCCGGCAAGCGCAAACGCCATAACGAATTCCCGATCCACAGTGAAGTCTACCGCACCAATCCGGCAATCCAGTGCGTCATTCACACCCACCCGACCTACTCGACGATCATCGCCTCCTCCGACAAATCGATCCTGCCGATCACCAACCTGAGCTGCGCATTTTATCCGCCGGCCATCGACAAGTTCGAAGAATCCTCCGATCTGATCGTCAGTCCCGCACAGGGCATATCGGTGGCCAAACTGTTGGGCGAACATCAGATCGTGCTGCTGCGCAATCACGGCATCGTCGTCGCCGGCCCGAATATCGAAGAGACCTGCATCCGCGGCGTCCTGCTCGAACATAGCGCCAAGACCCAAGTCATAGCCGCCTCCATGGGCCTTTTCACCTGGGCCACCGACGCCGACGCGCTACTCAAAAGAAAACGCATTTACCGGCCCGACGCGATGATAAATTTATGGGAATATTATCTGCGGATGTTGCGGAAGCAGGAAAGTAAATAAAAGTTCCATCGGCGCAGCTCTGCGCCGGTTCCAAGTGTTCCAGATGTTCCAGACTTAACTTCCCCCGTGGAACCATTGGAACGATGGGAACCTCTGGAACGGCATCAGTTATCTGTGTATCCCCAGGAACGCAAAAACCTTCGCGGCATTGAAGACGTTATTCAACGCCACCAAATCGTGATCGGTGTGTTGGAAGCGGATGTCGCGGGAACCGTAGTTGATCGCTTGGATGCCGCGATGATTGAACAGTCCGGTGTCGTTGGCGGCGGTTGAGTAGCAGAACTTCGGCTCATAGTTGAGCATGGTCCGTATCCCCTGCTCCAACACCTGCACCACTTCGGCGTCTTTCGCGACTTCGCTGGGATACATAAAGTCGCGCGGCTGCACTTCGATATCGAACGGGTCAATCGCACCGATGGCATCTTTGATCTGCTGGATCGCTTTGGCGGGATCGTCGCCGGGTAGGAGCCGGCGGTCGAACATGATGCGGCATTCGCTCTGGATCGTGTGGGTCGCCTTGGGGAAGCTTTCGATGGCGTTAGTCGTCAGGCTGACGTCGCCCAATTCCGCATGTCTCTTGGATTCGGGAGTCGGCATCAGCGGCTTTAACCGCTCCAACACCTGCATGGCGCCGTCGATGGCATTGATGCCTTCCCAGGGCCGGCTGCTATGGGCCTGCTTGCCTTTGACGACGACGAGCACGTCGACTCGGCCCTTGTTACCCAGTTGGATCTCCGGCGGGCCATCGATGACGCACCACTCTGGTTGCACGTTGCCGTGGTCGAGCACATGAACCAGCGAATCATGCTTGCCGGTCTCGCCGGCGGTGCTGACGACAAAATAAAGATCGCTGGGCAGTTCGACATTGTGGTCGCCGATGAATTTCACCGCAGCCATCATCGCCGCTAAGCTGCCCTTTTGCTCGCAGGCGCCCCGTCCCCAGACGCACTCACCGTCGAGTTTGTAGGGCGCGCCATCGACGATCTCGCCGGAATAGGGATTTTTCATGGTGCTAGGCGCCGCGCACATGGCGTAGCCGACGAGCATCAACCGCCCCTTGGGCTGGCGTCCTTTGACGATGAGAATCAGATTACCGAGCTTATCGATGAACGGCTTCAACCCGGACTGCTGCAACTCCGGCATGACCACGTTTTTGATCAGCGCCAGCACTTGCGGCTCGGCTTCGAGCAGTCGGGTCTGCGGACTGGCATGTTGCACCAGTTTTACCGTCAACCGCTTAACTTCGTCGTAGCTTAAGTTCTTCTCGATTAATTTCTTCGCGGTGCCATCATCCATCTTACTCGCGCCTCACGCCTTTCGCCTCAAACCTTTCAATGTCCCTCGAACGCGGAGCCCTTCGTGCCGATTCTTCTTGCGATCAAGATCAAGACGATACAGACCAAGCTGATGATCAGCGCCAACGAGCACATCGGCCCCAGGTTACCGTCGACATAAAAGTGGTAAAGCAGCGGTCCCAACGGCTCGGACCCAGGCGAATAGAGAAATACCGAAGCGCTGAACTCGCGCAGAAAAATCGTCGCTAAAATAATCCACCCCGCGAGAAAACCGGGACGTAGTAACGGCAGCACAATGCGCCGGAAGGTGGTCAGGAAACTCGCGCCGCACACCATCGACGCTTGAGGAAGATCATCATGGAGCTGCACGATGGTGCTGGTCATGGTGCGCAGGCCATAGGGCAAAAAGCGGGTGATGTAGGCGATCATCAAAATCCACAGCGTGCCGTAGATAGGCAGCGGCATAAAAACATAAGTCCAGAGCAAGCCGATGGCCAGCGCAGTTCCCGGAAAGGCCCAAGGGATGAAGGTGAGGGCCTCGATCACGCCGCGTCCACGGGTCTTGCTCTTGGTCGTCACCCAGGCGGTCAAAGACGCGAGCAGCATGCATAGAGTTGCCCCGCCCACGGCGAGAAACACGCTATTCTGGAAGGCGCGGTAGGTGCGCGCGTCGGTCAGATTGGCGCGGTAATTATCCAGGGTCAGCAACTCCCAGGTTTTTGCGCCCGGCACGTGCACATAGGTTATGAAAGAAACGTAGATCATCACCAGGGATGGCAAGACCACAATCAATAAAAGGATCAAACCGGCCACCGCCGAGGCGGCGTAGCGCCATTTGCCGAGATCGATGATCGTCGGCTGGTAGCCACGCCCAGTAACCGTGACATAACGCTCGGAACGGGCCGTCAGCCGGCGATAAAAGTAGACGAAAACCATCGTTATAACCAGCAACGAAACCGCGTAGGCGGCAGCAAGATTCTGGTTCGGTGGGAATGCACCGATGGCTTCGCGGTAGATCTTGGTCGTAAATACTTCGATGCGGGCCGGCAAAGCGATGATTGCCGGCGTGTCGAAACTCTCGATGGCGCGCACGAAATTGAGCATAATCGCCCCCAGCATAGCTGGGCGGATAATCGGAAAGGTAATGCGCCGAGCGATTTGCAGGTTGGTCGATCCAGCTACTCGCGCGGACTCTTCAAGCGATGGGTCCATCGAATAAAGCGCCGCCGAGATCAGCAGAAAGGCCAGCGGCGTGGTGATCAAGGCTTCCACATAGATCATTCCAGCGATGGAGTAGACGTTCAGGGGAGCGCTTTCCAGGCCGAACACCTCCATCAACAGGCGATTGATCAAACCCGTGCGCGGACTCAACAGCACCGTCCACGACACGGCCAGCATTACCGGCGGAAAAATATTGGGAACGATGGCCGTGAGCTCAAAAATCTTTCGAAACGGCGCGTTGGTACGGATCGAGATCCACGCCAGGGTCGCTGCCAAGCCAGTCGCCAGCAGCGCCGAGCCGGTGGCGAAAAGAAACGAATTCAGCAGCAGCTGGTAGGTGAGCGGATCGCTGTAGGCGCTCAGATAATGGGCCAGGGTAAAGTCCCCGGGCACGCCCAGCGGCTTGCTTCGGAAGCTGCCATAGAAGAGCATCAGCGTCGGCGAGAGGCTGAGATATGCGATGATGATGCCGATCACCACCACCACCATGAGCTGGGGATTTTGCCGGAACGCCCGCAGCGGGTAGTCGAGAAGGCGAGTCGTCGCTGCCGCGCCGCTTAGACTAGTATCTTTCGCTGCCATCACAGAAAGAGAAAGAGGACCGACCTGCGGTTGACGCGCAGGCCAGCCCTCATTAAAGGTTGTCGTTTCAGAGCGACGCCGCCGGGACTATTTACCGAAAAAGATATCTCGGAAAGTTTTCCCCATCAGCGTTTTGAACTCGTCCTCGGACGGATTATCCATGAAGACCATGTTGGGAGCGACCTTTTCCGCGTCCTGGATTGTCGGAAAGACGCCCGGAGCCATGACCCACTCCCCTTCCTCGGCCGTAAGCTTTTGCCCCTCGGGCGAGCTGACAAATTCGAGGTAAAGCTTGGCTGCGTTGGGACGAGAGGTCTTGGCGCTCAGGCTCATGTAGTTCGGATCACTAAGATACTTGTCCATCAACACGTAGCTCACCGGGCCTTTGTATTGCTTGACATATTTGATGTAGGTGATGCCCACCGGCGCCTCGCCCTTGATGATCGTCGTCGTCACCGGCGCCAGGGATTCCACCAGCAGCGGTTTTTGTTTGGCCAACCCTTTGACCAGGTCGAGCCATTTGTCGCCTTTGAACTTGCTCAGGTTCCAGAGAAATTGCGCCGTGGTGGTGTGGCGCGTCGGATCGGGCATGGTAATCTTGCCGTTCCATTTGGGGTTCAAAAGATCGTCGAAGGTTTTCGGCAGCTCGTTCGGCTTCACCATGTCGGTGTTATAGAGGATGCTGATCGGCAACACCCGCCAGGGTGTGATCATGCCGTCTTTTTCCTTGAACTGGGCCGGAAACTTTTCTGACGACGGCGGAATAAATTTCTGGAAAAGCCCCTCGTCGCGCATGATCAATTGGACGCCGCGATTGCCTTCGACCACATCGAAGCCCGGCTTGCCCGCGCGCCACTCCGTCAGCGCCCGCTCCGAGACCTGGGTCGACGAGCCGCGCCAATACTCCACCGTGATGCCGTGTTTTTTCTCAAAGGCCGCATGCAGCGACTTCATCGCCTGGGGCACCTGGGCGCCGTAGACAACGACCTTGGCCTCTTGTTTCGCCGCCTCGACGTTAACCGCCTGCGCCGATACACTCCTGTTGGTGGCGAATCCTGCCATCGCCAGAATGGTCAAAACTGTAAACCAATAATTGATTTTTTGCTTCACAAGTCCTCCATTTAGTTTAGAGCCGCATTGAAAATATAAAGTGAACCGCTTGAAGTCAAGATCGCGGCAAAATCGCTGATCCTAACTCTTACT
>JBGTCC010000389.1:0-6128 GCA_041749055.1 Thermodesulfobacteriota bacterium
CATCTTGCGTTCTATCATCGTCGAGATCGAGCTTGTCGATAGGACATCGAAAGCCCAGCGCCCGGCACGGGTCTCGCTCAAGATGCGGTTGACCAATTGTTCTTCGCCCAATCGAACCAGTTCCGGTTTGATGAAAGGGTGCTCTTTAACAAAGGCATCGAGCAACGGCTTCGAAGTATCCACCGCCATCGAAGTGTACCAGGTGAGTTTGCCTTCCTTCTTGGCGCCGTCGATGAGGGCGGATTGGGATTGAGCGTCGAGGTTGGCCGTGACCGATAGACTCAGGACTACTGCAGCGACTAAAAGTAAATAATACTTCATGCTACTTCACTTGGCTGCTGCCGGGTGGAGGATAGATGATGGAGGATCGAGGATGGCGGGGATCGAAGCGGGCAATCCCCCATTTTCAATCCTCTATCTTCGACCCATTACGCTCTTACGCCTTTGGATACAATGCGTCGACCATCAAGCGCTTATGATGGCCGGGCGTGCCGAGATATTGATACAGCGTATGGGCGAGGACGCTGTGCGCCATCATTGGGTGGCTATAGTCGGTTCCCGGTCCGGCCCAGACCATATGCGCGTAGTTGGTGCCATGATAGTAGCCGTCGCTGGCGGTGGCTTTGGCCTCATGGACGCCGGCGCGGGCGTCCATGCCGTTCTCGATGCGCCAGATCGCCTCGTAGGTCGCCCAGCGGGCCGTGTCCAAGCAGATCGAAATATCGACGCAGTGATCTTGGACCCGTTGGAAACGGCCGATGGGTTGGCCGAAGACCACGCGGGTGCGGGTGTACTCGCAGGTGAAATCAAAGACCTCTTGGGTTGCGCCCACTTGATAAGCCGACAAGATCGGCAGCGCTTTGTCGAGGGCATTTTCCAGCGTGGTCCAGCTGGCTCCGCTCGAGCCGAGCAGGTTGTCCGTGCTGACCGCGACATTACTGAAGCGGATTTCAAACACCGAAACGAAGAAACCAATATGCTGCGTCACCGTGATTCCCGGGCTCTTGGCGTCGACCAGCAAGAAGACCACTTTGCCTTCCTCGCTGCGCGCAGCGCAGAGAAAGCTCGTCGCGGCGTCGGCATCGAAGACGAAACGCTTGGTGCCGTTGATCAAATAGCCACTGGGGGTTTTGCTCAGTCGGGTCTCGACCGCTTCCGGTCCCCAGTAGGCGGACTGGTCAGCGATCGCCGGTATGACGATCGACTTGCCGCTGCATAGCGCCGGCAGCAGCGCTTTTCTTTGCGCGTCGGTGCAGGCTTCAAAAATCATCTGGGCGCTGAGAATGCCGGAAGTGAAAAGCGGTCCGGGCACCGGGCCATGTCCCAACTGTTCGAACACTACGGCGCAGTCCATGGGTGCCAAGCCAGCGCCGCCCCATTCTTCGGGCAACATCATGCCCAACCAGCCGAGTTCGGCGGCTTTCTTTAAAATTTCCGGTCGAAAAACCTGCTTGTTCTTGTACCACTGGGTCATCTGGTGCGCAGGCACTTCAGCCTTAACGAAATCCGCCGCGACCTTTTTCAACATTTCTTGGTCTTCAGTTAAACCTAGATCCATTTTAGTTCTCCTACTTTTGGAACCATTGGAACCTTATGGAACCCGTGGAACGAAAACAGCTCATGTTTCAATCGTTCCGATGGTTCCAGACGTTCCAATTGTTATCCGTTGCCTCACGTCCAATTAATGCGTCTCCGGCGCGGTTTCTTTGGTCGGACGGCCGAGGCCGAGGCGTCGGGCGAAGATCAACCGGTCGGTGTCCAAAGTGCCGCCGCCATGGAGCTGGCCGGGACCGGTGCGCACGGCGTACTCGAAGTCAATAACTTCGTGCACCGATAGATTCTGCACCAGTGCGTCGGCGCCCATGATCGCCTGCAAGCGCTCGCCGTTGCGCAGGCGCAACATTCTCTGAAAGTAACGTTGCTGCGGGCCGCCGTAGGGGTGCGGCTTCTTGGCGAAGCGGCACCAGTAGATTAATTGATTGAAGCGCCGCAGGGTGTTCAATTCGATGGTCATGTCGGCGACCAAATCGCGCACGCGCGGATCTTCGAGGATCGGTTTGCCGTCGATGTGGGTATTGCGGCAGTAATCGACCACCCGTTCGATCAATGGGTCGACGGCGATGCGGCCGTCGCCGCCATGTTCCAATTCCATGTGGGTACTGGCGACTTTCCAGCCGTTGTTCTCGCCGCCGATCAAGTATTTCGCCGGCACCCGCACGTTGTCGAAGAAGACCGCGTTCTTGATGCCCATCATCAAATTCATATGCTGAATCGTGATTCCGGGAAGATTGGCCGGGATATGCAGCCAAGCGAGGTTTTCATGGCGCTTGCCTTGGGGATTGGTGCACACCAGGGTCCAGAGGAAGTCCGGCGGCAGGTGATGGCCGACCATGACTTTTTGCCCGTTGACGATGTAATCGTCGCCGTCACGGATCGCTTTGGTCTGGCAGTTGGCGATGTCGCTGCCGCCATGGGGTTCGGTAAGCACCTGCCAGACGCAGATTTGCGCCTTGGTGATGGCCGGTAGAAATTCCGCCTTCTGCTCTTCAGTGCCCCAGCGGACCAATACCGGCGCGACGATGCGCGCCAAGGTGTAGAACGTGTGCGACAAATTGAGGCCGTACTTGAACAGCTCGGTTTCGAGCACCATCTGATGATCGATGGTCAGTGCGGCGCCGCCATATTTCTTCTCCATCAACGGGAATAGCCAGCCCTTGGCGCCGAGTTTTTCGGCCAGGCCGCGGCGAAACTTGTATTCGTCGGCATCCTCGCGGGTCGACCAGGAAGCCGACCAGCGCAGGTGCTGGTGGCCCTTAAACTGCTCGGCGAGCCAGGCGCCGACTTCTTTGCGAAACTCCACGACATGGGGTGGATCTGCACTGACATTGAAATCCATGGTTCACTCCTTTGGTTTTCGCGTCGAGGGTTTAGGTTCTAGCGTCTAGCGTTAACGCCAGACACCAGACTATCGACGAATTCATATCACTTTGCTCGCCCGCAATTCCTTTATGGCAGCTTCGTCATAACCTAATTTCGCCAAAATTTCTCCGGTATTTTCCCCAAGCAGCGGCGCGGCGCGGAAAAATTTCGCCGGCGTGCCCGACATGTTGATCGGGCTGCCGACCAAGTTGCTCACGCCCATCTGCGGATGTTCGATCTGTTTAGGGATGCCCAAATGTTTGACCTGCGGGTTGTCGAACACTTCTTGAATCGTGTTGATCGGCGCGTTGGGGATGCCGTTGGCGTCGAGCCGCGGCAGCCAGTAGTCGCGTCGCTTCTTGGCGAAGGCCGCACGCAGCATTTTAACAATCTCGGCATGGGAATCGCTGCGCTGCTTGCGTGTCTCGAAGCGCGGGTCGCCGACGCGCTCGCCGAGTTCGCCGGCTTTGAGCAGACCTTCCCAAGCTTCGTTGTGGCCCGACAGATGGACCATGAACGGTTTTTTATCACAATCGAGCAGGCTGTAAATTCGTCCCTTGGGGAAATTTTCCCGCGACACCGCTTCGCCGCCGTTTAAATAGTCGGACACATGGGACTCGATGAAGGCGATGGCGACTTGCAAGAGCGAAACATCGATGAATTGGCCCTGCCCCGTTTTGCCCCGCGCCAAGAGCGCCGCCATGATGCCATGGGCGGCGAAGATGCCGGCGGTATGATCGACGAAGGAAATCCCGGCGACCTTGGGATCGTCGAGATCGGTGACCAGGCTCATCATGCCGCTCAGCGCCTGGCCGATGGTGTCGAAGCCGGGCTTGTCGCGATAGGGCCCGCTCTGGCCATAGCCGGAGATCGAGCAGTGGATCAGCTTGGGATTCAACTTCGCCAGCTCGTCGTAGTCGAGACCTAGCTGTTGGCGCGTCGGCGGCCGGAAGTTTTCCAGAAATATATCCGCCGTGGCGAGCAGCTTGTGGAGAATCTCCCGGGCCTTTTTGTCGCGCAGGTTGAGGGTAACGCTTTTTTTATTTCGATTCAGCGCGCGAAAACTCGGGCCGTAGCCTTCGTATTTAGGATTGCGCCCGCGATGGGTGTCGCCGCCATTGGGCAGTTCGACCTTGATCACTTCGCAGCCCAGATCGCCGAGCAAACTACCCGCGTAGGGCCCGGCCACATGGCCGCTGGCGTCGATACAAGTAAATCCTTCAAGGGCGCCGGAGATCATTCGTGTTTCAAAACCTCACCCATGTCACTTATCGCAATCAAAAATGGTTTTCTACCGCGCGGCACATCCAAAAACTACCTGGAACTAAATAGTGCTCTTGGTGATTGACTTAGAAATCGACGATCCTACGATGCTCGGAGATGATGGGAATAATGCAGGTTTCTAAAACGAAAGGAGAAGCAAAATGAAGATTGTCAGCTTCGTTGCTATCTTGACTCTAATGACGTCCACGACGCTTTGGGCACAAAGCAAACCCAAGACGGCAAATGAGTTGGCCGCGTACTTGGGCGCGGACCGTGAACAGATACTTTTAGCGGGTGCCAAGAAAGAGGGAAAAGTCGTCTGGTACACTTCGCTCACGAGCACGACCTACAAGGGCGTTGTCGCGGCCTTTACGACGAAATATCCCGATGTGAAAGTCGAGGTCTATCGCGCCGGCAGCAAAGATATCGCGCCAAAAATACTGGGTGAATCCCGAGCCGGGCGCCATCTGGCGGACATGGTGGAAAGCACGCCGGGAATTCTCATGCTCCTGCGGGACAGGAAAATCATCCGGCCCTACAAGTCTCCGCATCATGCAAATTATCCCGATCTAGCTCAGACCAAGGCGGACGGCGGCAAGGTTTATTGGGTCACCGACCGCGAAGCGTTCGTCGGGTTTGGCTACAATACCAATTTGATTGCTGAAAACGACGTTCCGAAAAATTATGACGACCTGTTAAAGCCACTTTGGAAAGACAAGATGGCATTGCCCATCAGCAGCACCGGCGACCGGGTCATTGGCACGATGCTCAAGTACAAGGGTCCGGAGTATATCGAAAAGCTAAAATCCCAGGATCTTAAATTGTTCAAGCTTTCCGGCTCGGCCATGCGCGATCTGGTCATCAGCGGTGAAATCGCAGCATCGCCCGGCATATTCCGCAACCAGGCCTTGGTGAAGATGGAGCAAGGAGCGCCGTTAAACTGGGTTCCCATGGATGTCGTGATCTCCAATGCCGGTGGATCAAGCATGATCAGCAGAGCACCCCATCCCCATGCGGCCTTGTTGCTGATTGATTTTATCATCGGTTCCGAGGGGCAAAGCGTATTTGAGAATAACAAATACGGCGTGGCCTGGAAGGACTATCCCTTCCAGCGGGAGTTTCCCGAACGGGGCATGAGCACGATGCAATATCTGCAAGAAGAGAGGAAGTGGAGTAGACTACTCCGAGAAATCGCTCGCTAGTACAGACTGGGCAAGGCGGGGAATTAGGATTCCCCGCCGCCCATTCATTTCCTCCAACTTGGCTCAGCTTAATTTTCAGCGCGCCCTCACACGTTCAAACTGTAACGGTGAGTGATTTTATGGAACAGAGTCGCCAACAGCACCGTTCCTAAAGTAATTCCCAGGGAATAGGCCGACAGCGTCCCCACCGCGCCTTCCCACAATTCCCAAATCACCACCGAGATCACCTCCGAGCCCGGGCTATAAAGCAACAAGGCGACGGACAGCTCTCGGATGGTGATTAGAAAGATATAAATCCAGCCCGCGAAAAGGGCCGGTAACATCAACGGCACGATGATATTGCGCGCGACTCTTAGCCAACCCGCTCCGCTTGCTGTGGCGCTCTCTTCTAATTCTTTGTGGATCCCGAGCAAGCCGGCGTGGCTAAATCTCATGGCGTAAGGCAGATAGCGAGGGATGAACGCCGCCACCATAATCCACACCGTACCGTAGACCGGGATCGCGTGTATATTGAGGTACATATTGAGAATGGCCACGCCCATGACGATGCCCGGAAACACCAACGGCAGCATGGCGAGGCGGTCCAATGTCCAGCGCATCCGAATTTGGGTTCGCGCCACGACCCAGGCCGCGATGAACGCCACGATCACGGCTCCCGTTGCCGACGAAAGACTGATGGTCAGACTGTTCATGATCGAGCCCATCAGTTTGGAATCGCTGAAGGCGATCGCATAGTTCCGCAAA
>JBGTCC010000390.1:0-4455 GCA_041749055.1 Thermodesulfobacteriota bacterium
CTGTATATCCTGACTTCCTGCGGATATGCCAGAAGACGCGTCGTCGCGACCCCGGAGGAGTCGGTTGTGTCGACTGAGTGCCCTTGCGTCATGGTGTACCATGTCCGGCATTGAGGTCGCCGAGGCAGCTTTGGCGCCAAAATTCGCGACGTGACTTTAGTTCAAGGACCACCCGTGACTGGCGACGAGCAATTGGCCGGCTAAGAAACGGTGTGCCGGTGCCGCCAGACCCGAGGGCGCCGAGCCAAGGACGTCAAGGACGAGCAGTAACGCCACCCGCCAAACCAGTCTTAGGGCCTTCACTCTTGTTAAGGTTGGGGCGACACACTGCATCGTTCGATAAGCGCCCTTAGCCGCGCACTTTAGGGCCGACGCTGGCGATGGTGATGCGAATGATCACGCGCTGCTCGCGCGCCATGCGTTGGTGAAATTCCGGCCAGTTCTTGTGCTCGCCGTAGACTTGGCGCTGCAGGTAGACCAGAGTGTCGAGGGCTTCGGGTAGCGAAATGATCTCGGCCTTGCCGCTGACTTGGACGCAGCCTTCGCCGTGAAATGTCTTGCCGAAGGTGCACAGGGCGGCGCGCGGGTCGCGGCGCAGATTGTTGACCTTGTACGCGGTCTCGCGGCTGCTGATCACAGCTCGGCCTTCGCTATCGAGACCGCAGGTCACCGGCGACATCTGCAAGTCGCCGTTCTTGCGCCGGGTGGCGAGCACGCCGTGATGATTGTTCGTGAGAAATTCTTTAGCCCTGCCGGTTTCCACCGGAATGAATTCGGCCATGGTGCAATTTCCTTATTCCGTGACTTGGTTCAAGCGGATGGACGACAAAGTAGAATGCCGGCCGGATCGATTGCAAGCGCGCGCGGGTAATATTCAGTTGTCAGGCGTTAACCATTGGCCCAACGACCCATGACCGATGGCGCAATGGGTTGCGCGGATTGCCGACGCGGCCCTCGCCTTGACCGATTTCACCGTATAAATTATAACTATATCTGAGGGCGAGCTTGTGACCATGACCATCCCACAAATAAAGTGTCCGGCGATTCTTTCGGTTTTTCCATTGACTGGCGTGATGATGTTGCCAGGCACGGTTTTGCCGCTGCATATCTTCGAGCCGCGCTACCGCGCCATGGTCGAAGACGCCCAGGATGGCGATAAAATTTTCGGCATGATCCAGCCTTACGCCCCACAGAACGATAATCGCGGACCTCAGCCTGAGGCCGAGAACAGCGCGCCGGATCTCTACAAAGTCGGCTGCGCCGGTTACATGGAAAAATGCGAAAAGCTGCCAGATGGAAGGTTCTTCGTGCAGCTGAAGGGGATCAACCGGTTTCGCTTCTCGGAGGAACTGCCGTTACAGCGCGGTTACCGCAGGGTCAAAGCGCACTATGACGAATTTCACGACGTCGGACAGGACCAAGACTGGCACTGTGCGCGTGGGGCGATTGTCGAAGCGCTATCGATCTATGGCTCCGCCCATGGCATGCAGGTCAACGCCGATCAAGCGGCGAAGTTTTCGGACCTGGAGCTGGTCAATCTCCTCGGCGTCTCGTTACCCTTTCATCCCGCTGAAAAACAGGCACTGCTGGAAGCCGCGACGCTCCAGGATCGCGAAACCATGCTCATCGATCTGCTGAAGCTCGGCGCCGGCCCGGCCACCAGCGACATTGAAATCGCGCCGCGAACCCTCAACTAACTCAAGATCAATATCGCGAGTGTCGGTTGCTCGAAGTGCGACGGCGGACGGTTATCGTCATCGCGCCGCCATCCTGCCGCCCTCGACGGGAATATCGGCGCCGGTGATGTAGTCCGCCCAAGCAGAGGCGAGAAAGAGCACCGGTCCGACGTAGTCTTCGATGTCGCCGTTTCTACCCACCGGCGGTACGGTTAGATTAACACCGGCGGGTAGAGTTTGCCTGCTGTCGTCCGGTTTGCCGGCGTATTGATTGACGCTGGTCAAACGGTTGGGCGTGAAGCCGGGGCTGATCGAATTGACATTGATATGATACTTGCCGAGCTCGACGCCCATCTGTCTGGTGAGATTGACGACGCCGCCTTTAGCAGCGCTGTAGGCCGAGCCGCCCGGCAGGCCGCGATGGCCGGCGATGGAAGCGATGTTGACGATCTTGCCGCGGCCGGCTTTTTTCATCACCGGCACAACTTGCTTGGAACACATGTAGATGCCCTTGAGGCCGATGCCGAGGACAAAATCCCATTCGTTGGATTCTATTTCGGTGATTTCTTTGCCGGGATAAATTTGCACGGCGGCAGCATTTACTAAAATATCGATAGTGCCGAAGCGGCCGACCACGTCGGCGACCATTTTCGTCACTTGATCTTCCTTGGTCACGTCGGCGCCGACGCCGATGGCGTCCGCGCCGCGCGATTTTAGATCTGCCGCGACTTTTCCCGCTTTGTCGCGCACGAAGTCGCCGATCGCTACCTTGGCGCCGGAATCGGCGAAGCCGCGGGCAAACGCCGAGCCGAGCACGCCGCCACCGCCGGTGATCAGAGCGACTTTATCTGTAAGTCCGAGGTCGCGCATGAATGCTCCTCAGGGGGAAGGTAAAAAGTAAATAGTTAGGAGTAAGGAGTCCGGATCGGAAACCCCTTATTGCTTAATTTTCACTCCTCACTTCTTCATCATTAATTACTCGGAAACATCGATCAAAACACCATCGGGGTCGGCGACAAAGTACTGGCCCAGGCAGCAGCGGCGAAAATCTTCCTCATTCTTCTTGCCGTTGCCGCCGACGAATTTGCCGCTCGCTGACGGCGGCGCGCTTTCGCCAAGCGCCGCCAGATCGCTTTGGGTTTTTTCCAAGTTCTCCACTTTGAAGCCAAAGTGATCGAGCCCTTCGCGCAGGCCGCGGTACAGGCTGTTGTCGCGCGGGCGCAGCAGCAGCTTCACTTTGCCATCGGTCATGCAGACGGCGCCGTCGTCTTTGTAGGTTTCGGCTTCCTTCAGGTCGAATATTTTTTCGTAGAACTCGGCAACCTGACCGGGGTCGTTGGCGCGGATTGAAATGTGATTGATCCAGCGCGGCTGCT
This sequence comes from Thermodesulfobacteriota bacterium, assembly GCA_041749055.1. Classification (GTDB taxonomy): domain Bacteria; phylum Desulfobacterota; class Binatia; order UBA9968; family UBA9968; genus DP-20. The sequence continues at coordinate 3,053 of JBGTCC010000390.1, forward strand.
CCCAACCGGATTCATTGTAACCTTCGCGGACGTTGGCGACATGGGCTTGGGCGATGTCGAACTGGGCGCCTGCCGGATCGTAGCTGCGCAGGCCCGCGAAGGGCACGTAGTCCAAACCCTTGGCGATCAGCGATTTCGGATAATGTTGCTCCATGCGCCGGACAAACTCTTTGATATCCTCGACTTCAAAACCATAGTGATCCATGCCGGACGGCATCCCGGCGTAGCGCGATAACACCGCCAGGCCGATGACGCCATCGCTAATATGGCCGCGGCTGGCGTTCTGTTTGCCGGTTTCATCCAGCGTGTTACTGGTCATGCGCCGCATACCGAAGATCTGCTGATAAAAATTATCCACCGCGGCGTGGTTGTGAGTGTACATGGCGATGTGCCGGATTTTGCCGAACATGGGTTCCCTCCGAAAGTTTAGGGTCTGGAGTCTAGTGTTTAGCGTCGCAGAGTCTCAGTTACACTAGAGTGAGTCGCCACGTCAATGCCGGATCAGATTGTCGGGTGATTTGTGCGCACCAATCCGAACTCCAGTGCGGTGAGTGCACCCTACGGATTCGCGGCGAGAAACTGTCTGATGATCCGGTGTGCCTGGTCCGGATTAGTCATGAAATAGTTGTGAGCTTCATTGGCGATGATGGAGTATTGGCCGTTGGGTAGCGCCTTTGCCATCACTTCGGACGCGACGCGATGCGACGAGCCGGTGGCCGAGCCGTGGTCTTGGTCGCCGACGAGAACCAACGTCGGCTGTTTGATCTCGCCAAGGCGCCGACTCAGATCGCAGGCCTGGCGGGCGACGACATGGCGCAGGTAGTCGTCCAGCGTTGGCAGATTGCTCATGCGTACATTTAGAAAATGTTCGACGCGGTCTGGATTCGCTTGGATGTAATCCTGTGTCCAGCCTACTTCCAGGGTGTGCTCGCGGACATACTTCTCATAGCCCCACTCGACCATCTCATTGCACATTTTGAATGGGATCGGCGGCGCATTGGCGGCTCCGGCGCCAACCGAAGCGGCGATTATTTTTTCAACTCTGTCCTGGTATTTCAGCGCCATCAATAGCGCCACCCGCCCGCCCATCGAATGTCCCAGGAGAATGGCTGGACCGACGTTCAAGTGATCGAGGATGGCCACGGCATCGTCGACGAAATCGTCGCAGGAATACTGCTCGGTTGGCCGGCTCGACTTCCCGGTGCCGCGATAGTCGTGGGTGATGACCAAGTGATCGCGGGCAAATTCCGGGACCTGGAAGGTGTGCCAGATGTCGCCGGCGCAAGCGGTTTCGCAGAAAAATAGCAAAGGGGTGCCGCTGCCGTGGGTTTGGTAATGAATGTCGATGTTGCTGCGCTTCAGTATGGCCATTCAATATCCTAACGCGTTTCAAACTCCGTGCA
>JBGTCC010000391.1:0-7240 GCA_041749055.1 Thermodesulfobacteriota bacterium
GATCATCGCGGTGATACCGTTTATTCTGTGCGTTTTTCTCAGTCTAATGTTGCTGCCGGACATCTACCCGCGGTGATCACCGCGGCGCAACTTCCGACTCTGAACGCGGCGCTGAATACCCTCAGCGCCGTTTTTCTTTGCGCCGGTTACTTCTTCATTCGCCGCAAAAACCGCGGCGCCCACCAGCGCTGCATGCTGGCGGCGGTGACGTGCTCGATCCTGTTTCTGATCTCTTATCTGGTGTATCACTATCAAGTCGGGTCGATCGGCTTCAAAGGCCAAGGCTGGATTCGCCCGGTCTACTTCACGATCCTTATCACCCACACCATTCTCGCTGCCGCCGTGGTGCCGCTGGTGCTGCTGACTCTAATCCGCGCCCTGCGCGAGCGTTTCGACGCGCACCGGCGCATCGCCCGCTGGACCTTTCCCATTTGGCTATATGTTTCGGTGACCGGTGTGGTGATTTATCTGATGCTGTACGGCATCTAGCGATGATTGAACGCGCTGCGCTGCTTGCCTTGGCGCGCCTTATCCTGCGCATCAATTACGGTCCGGGATCAACTGTGGCTGGCGCGGCGACAAGCTGATGGCTGACGGCGGCACCAACAGGATTTGCTCGTCTTTGTCGAGTTTGAAGCGCCGGCCGGTTTTTAGACAGAACGCGTTATGCCCTTGTAACGACGAAACCTGCGGCGGCATCGAACGGCCGGCGAAGAATTCGGCAAGACTCTGCTTGCGATCCGGACCTTCGGTGAGGTGGATCTTCATATGGATCGTATGTTCGCGTTTGCAGTCGTCGCAACGGAAGTAGATTTCGTACGCCGGCATAGATCTCATCTACCATTGCCCGACCGGTTTGCCAAGATCGATCGCGACTATTTTTGTTGCCCGGTTCTTTACTTTACGACGAACTTCCGGCAAAACCCAGGCGCGTGTGAAGAAATTGTCCATTGGATTGTCATGGCGCCAGGATTTGGCAGAACGTCCGGTTGCGCCTGACCCGATTGACAGTGCGAAAGGCTTCAAGCTAGATAGATCATTCGATTTGCCTACTTGGCAACGGCGGCGGGCATAAATCATGGCGATCAAATCGATAGGCATTGTCGGTTGCGGGGCGATTGGCAAGGCGCTGGTGCGCGCCGTGGACGATGGCAAACTGTCGGTGCGCATTGCCGGCGTGACCAGCCGCACCGAGCAGAGTGCGCGGGCGTTTCTCGCGGCATTTGAGAATCCGCCGCGATATCTTCCCTTAGACGACCTGATCGCGGCGTCCGACCTGCTGGTGGAAGCGGCGGGCGGCCCGGTGGTGGCGGAATTGGCCCAAAAGGCTTTTGCCGCCGGCAAAGATTTGATGGTCATCAGCGTCGGCGCGCTCCTCGAACATCCCGAAGTCATGGCGGAGTCGCGGCGCACCGGTTGCCATTTATATGTTCCGTCAGGCGCCATCGCCGGCTTGGATGGCATTAAGTCCGCTTGCGTCGGCGCTATTACCCATGTGACGCACACGACGCGCAAACCGCCGTTGGGGCTCGAAGGTGCGCCCTATTTGGTCGAGCGCGGCATCTCCCTGGTTGGCTTGCAGCACGAGCAAGAAGTTTTCTCCGGCTCGGCGCGCGAGGCCTGCCGCGGCTTTCCGGCAAACGTTAATGTTACCGGCGCGGTAAGCTTGGCGGGTATCGGTCCGGACCAGACCCGCGTGCGCATCCTGGCCGTGCCCGGCCTGGCACGCAACTGCCACGACATCGATATCGAAGGCGAATTCGGCAAGTTGCATGTGCATATCGAAAATATCCCGAGTGAAAATCCCAAGACTGGGAAGTTGACCGCGCTGTCGATTGTTCGCGCCGTGCAAGACGTCGTCGACCCGGTGCGGATTGGTAATTAGCGGGTGGGATTGCATGCTGCCATCCGTAATCAAGAGTCCACCCCGAAGATCCCAGGGCGGCATAGCCGCAACCGAATTTCGGAATATCTCGCGCAAAGCGCGCAAAGGAAGCAAAGGAAGAACGTGTCATTTCGAACGGAGAGAGCAATCCTTCTTAGATCTTTCGCATTCGCCCAGGATGATAGGCCTCTGGCCCGTCACTTCGCGACCTTGGCGGCCTTGGCGCGAGGAGTATCCGTATGCGATGGATCTCGGCTCCCGGACAATTTGCGCAAGCCGCGAAAATTATCAAGGATAGTAGGACGAAAAACACGAAGGGTTCGAATAAACAAAAATCCGAACTTCGTGCTCTTCGCGTCCTTCGTGGTGTATGAATCGGTTAGTCCATGAACAACAGCGCTCTGATCGTTCGCATACTGAAACAGGCCGGCGCGCGCTGGGTATTTGGCATTCCCAGCGGGCCGGTGTTACCGCTGATCGAAGCGTTGCGCGGTAGTTCGGTTGAGTTCGTGCTCACCGCCAGCGAAACTTCGGCGGCGTTCATGGCTTCGGCGGTGGGTTATCTGACCGGGGTTCCCGGCGTGTGTGCGTCGACGGTCGGTCCCGGCGCGACCAATTTAACCACCGGCGTCGGTTGCGCCTGGTTGGACCGCGCGCCGCTGTTGGCGATCACGTGCAATGTCGCCACGCCTTGGCTCGAGCGGCGTATTCAGATGCGCATCGATCATCACAAGCTATTCGAGCCGCTGACCAAGGCGACCTTAGCTTGCCGCCATGGCAATGTCGGCGCGATGTTCGCGCAAGCGATTGGCATCGCGACGCAAGAACCGCCGGGGCCGGTGCATCTCGACTTGCCGGAGGATGTCGCCCAGGCTGTGGCGCTGGAAACTCGTAGCGCGCCAACGGCGCCGGCGCCTCTGCCGGATCTATCGAATGAAATTGCCGCGGCGATTGCGCAAGCGCTGCTGAGTTCCAGGCGGCCGTTGCTGATCAGCGGTTTGTCGTTCACCCGCTGCGCCGCGAGTCAAAATTTATTACCGTTCCTCGAGCGGCAAAATATTCCATTCGTCACGACCTTGCATGGCAAAGGGTTTTTGCCGGAGAGCCATGCAAACTCGGCCGGCGTCATCGGCCGGGCGCGCCGCAGCGATGTCAAAAAATTCACCGACCGAGCCGATCTCATCATTGCCGTCGGCTACGATCCCATCGAGGTCAACTACGAAGAGTGGGTGAAGCCCGGGACGCCGATCATCCACATCAGCACCGAAGCGGCTGAAAGCGGCAACGGCGTGAATCTGATTTGGAACAAGGCGTGCAACTTGGACGCGGCGATTGGCGCTACGAGCGCCATTCCAGCCGTGACCCATGACTGGTCGATAAGGGATTTCCACGCCCATCGCGAGGTTTGGGACAAAGCGCTCCGCCCAGCCAGCGCGAACTTTGCGCCTTTTCAAGCTTTGGATATTTTGCGCGACCGGATTCCGGCCGACGCCATCCTGGCCTACGACGTCGGCGCGCACACCCATCAAATTGCGTCCCAGTGGCGTACCGATGTGGCCAGGACTCTGCTCGCGACCAACGGTTGGTCGTCGATGGGCTACGGCATGCCGGCGGCGTACGCGGCAAAACTCGTTCATCCCGATCGCGCGGTTGTCTGCGTGGTCGGCGACGGCGGCTTTCAAATGACCGGCGGCGAATTGGCGCTGGCGCGCCGGCAAAACCTCGCCGTGCCGGTGATCGTGCTCAACGACGGCTGGCTCGGATTGATGAAAGTCAAACAAGAAAAACGCAACTATCCGCTTTCCGCCGTGCGTCTCGGCGCGCCGCCGGAATCGCCGGCGCATTATTTCGGCGTGCCCTGCCGCGCCGCCAAGACGCCGGATGAATTTCGCAACGCCCTCGATTGGGCTTTGGCTCTTGGCGCGCCGAGTGTCATCGAGGCCTTCGTCGACGCCGAGAGTTACTCCTCGACCGTTTTCGATTGAACACGCTTCATGTCCGACACCACAGCCGCGCGCGACCGCTTTCGCTGGGCCATTCTCGCCCTTGTGAGTGTCTCCCACGTCATTGGCGCCTCGGCGCAGTACGGCATCAACACGCTAGCGCCGTTTTACCAGGACGAATTGCGACTGTCGCGTGCTCAAGTGGGCTTGTTTTTCTCGGCCTTTTATCTGGCGATGACCGGCGCGTCGTTCGCCGCCGGTTGGCTCGCCGACCGCCTGGGCGTGCGCAACACCACTTTGCAGGGTCATCTCGCCGTCGGGGTTTGTACCGTCGCGGCATCGTTTGCGCCGTCCTTCGCATGGGCGTTCCTGTGCTTTTTCCTGTGCGGTTTGGGATACGCTTATCTCAATCCGGCGTCGACCAAAGGCGTGATGGCCTGGTTTTACCGCGATGAGCGGGCGACGGCGATGGGCATCAAGCAGACCGGTGTGCCCGCCGGCGGATTCGTCACCGCCTTGCTCGCGCCACCGTTAGTCTTGGTCGTCGGCTGGCGCGGTGCTTTCGTCGCACTGGGGGTGGTGAATTTTATCTTCGGCTTCGTTTTTTCTTATCTCTGGCGCGACCCGCTCGACGGCGGGGGCAGCGGCGCGACAGAGAAAAAACCACAGAGCCAAATCGAAGCTCCGCTCAATGTCTGGGGTTTCCTACCGGCGAGTTTCGGTACGGCAATTTTCCTGATCGGACAGATGTCGCTGATCACTTATGTCCCGCTCTATCTCAAAGAATCGATGGGTTTCGCGCCCTATTGGGCGAGCCAAGCGTTGGCAATCGCTCAAGGCGGCGCGATGATCGGGCGGGTGGGTTGGGGCGTGGCCAGCGACCGGATATTCGGCGGCCGGCGCAAGATCGTGCTGATTATCATCGGCCTGTTGAGCATTGTGCTCATGACCGGATTGAGCCTCATGACCAAAGAGTCGTCTATCCCATTATTGTTGACCCTGGTTTTCCTATCCGGTCTTTGCATCGTCGGCTACCAGGGAGTGTCCTACGCGCTGATCGGCGAACTCGCCGGCACCACCCGCACCGGTGTGGCCATGGGTTTGATGATCTCGATCAATGCCGCTGCCGCCACTCTCGGCACGCCGCTATTCGGCTACATCGTCGATCGCAGCGGTTCCTACGCGCTCGCGTGGCAGTGTCTTGCCGGCGCCATCGCTCTGGGCTGCGCGGCCATGGCGATGTTTCTCAAAGAGACTGCGCGCATCCGCTAGCGCGGCGAATTTTACTAACGCCAACCATGCACCAGCGGCTTCGGGAATTTTCTAGTCCACAGCACTTGTCAGCTGGTCATTCCGAGACTGGACGGCAAAGTCGTGAGGTCGGCCTGGACATGCTTGATGCCGGGAATCGCTTCAATGTGGGTGACAACTTGCCGTGCGGTAATCCATTCCGGCACAGTGCCGCTGACAAAAATTTCGCCCTCATTGACTTTGACCTCGACCCGCACCTGAGACAGGTCCTCAGCGAGCGCCAAGGTGGCGCGAACTCGCGATGCCAGCGCAAAGTTTTCAAACGCCTGCTTCGATCCTTGGGTCATCTGATAGTCCGGCGCGTGGGCCGCAGCGACGATCAACTGCTTCGCCGTCGCCACGCTCATATGGCCAAGATTGACCACCAAATCGTAGCGGCTGGCATCGCGCCAATCGGCGCCGAACATGCCTTGCAGCCGGCGCGTGCGCGCCTTGTCGACTTCGTCGACGTAACGCCGCGCGGCTATTTCATTGAGCTTGTGGCGCGCGCGCACTTGCTCGACGCGCATTTCCATCGGTGCCGTGAGCAAAACTTTGAGAACATGCTGAAACTTGGGGATGAGTTCATGGCCCAGATGACCGTGATAGACGATGCCATGATCGCGGGCAAGCTCGCAGAACGCCGCCTGTAACGCGATTCGATAAGGGTCGAGATTGCGGGTAAAGGTCGCCCACCAGCTCGGTTCGCGCTCGACGATTTCGTTGAGTTTGGATTCGGGGATGCCGTACTGCAAACTTGCCTGAACCAGCACTTCGCGGTCCACAGGGCCGTACCCCAACGCCTGTGCCACACTATCGGCCAACTCTTCGCCGCTGCCTGAAGCGCCCTGGTAGATTGTGATGATTTGCATGGTCCCTCCCCGTGCGATTGCGCGAACCGTAAACGCGTGCCGTTAGGCTAAGCCGAAATTGGATTCCCTGGCTCCCCGCCGTGAACAAAATCACTGGGCCAGAACCGTGGGCAAGACGAGCCCTCCGCTAAACGCCTGGGCCGCCTCTTCCTCGAACAATGGTCCCACCACTTCGACCGAGTGCGTGCCTCTGGCGAGCACCTCGGCGCAGTGTTCGAATAGTTGCTCCGAACGCTGGCCGACCAGCTGTCTCAGGCGGGCGTTGCTGAGACCAAAGACAACGCGGCCCACGCCGCTCCAGAATATCGCCCCGGCGCACATCGGGCAGGGCTCGGCGTTCACGTAAAGTGTGCAATTGGCCAGCAGGTGGCGGGGAAATTGCCGCGACGCCTGGGCGAGCAGCCTGGTTTCGGCGTGGCTAGTGCAATCATGGGTGGCGTGTTTGGTGTTTTCCGCCTCGACCAAAATTCTGCCGCGATTGCTCACCAGCACCGCGCCAAACGGCCGGTCGCCGTGTTCGCGGGCGCGTTCGGCGACCATCAACGCGTAGCGTAAATAACGATGATCCGCTTCTATCATGATCTTCTCCCCAAACGTTTGGTAATTGACCCGTTCCATTGCCGGACCGAAACTGAATAGCGCGGCTAGGAATGACAAGGGCGTCCCTCACAGAAGGACGCCCTTGCGGCGCGTTTCGCGCGCTTCACTGCGCTATTTAGTTTTCCCTTGTTCCCGCTGCCAACGGGTCAACGGGCTTGATCCGGAACGCACTCACGTGAGTGACCTCCGCGTGTCATACTACCTACGACCTTCCTCACCATGTCGCTAAAAGCGACGACTTGCCTTCAGGCAATTTAGTTGAGGTCCGGTTAGTTAACGCCGCTGCGTGAGAGGCCTAGATGTCCGGGTCGGGAGCCGCCCGCAAACAGCGGGCATACGTGGTTCGGTGGATTTCCGTCCTGCATAGCAAAGACCTCCTTTCACACCTTGGGGCTTCACTGCATTATGCGACACACTCGCCCCTACGCCTGGCGGCGTTCAGTGCGCCTGTTACCGCTCTACGACTGCGCGATGCCAATGTCAAGCGCGAAATGATTGCTACGACAACTCGCCTCATAGTTTGCCAGCGTGCCATGACCCACCGCGTTGACTTCAAGACGTGGCGGAGCTTTACTTTTTGCCAGTCCCTGCTGAGATTGGCTGACCGGAGGAGTTATGCAACGTAAGTTTCTTGTATGTTCTCTTGCCTT
>JBGTCC010000392.1:0-7658 GCA_041749055.1 Thermodesulfobacteriota bacterium
ATCGGCATGATCGGTACTAGAGCACGAAGGGTGCCAGCTTGGGAATTCGTAGTCTTAGGGTCAGTTCCTGTCCCGTGGACGCCGTCCTCGGACGTTTCGCGGTGAGTTTCGCCGACGCAAGGTTCCATGGGGAAAGTAGAAATCTCTCGGTATCGGTGAATTTTACCGAGCTAGGATTGGACGCGGCGGAGCGAGGGCCCAAGCTCGGCTCGGGAGTCGAAAAGATCGAAAATAGACAAGGTGTACCACCGAAAGATCGATGGCCAGTTTACCGATGGGTTCAGAAACAATGCCATTTATGGTTCGGGAACCTCACCGCGAAACGTCTGAGGAAGGCGTCCACGGGATAAGAATTGCTTATTAGACTACGAATTCCCAAGCTGGCACCCTTCGTGCTCAAGCCACCGATCATGCAGATCACCAATAAGAAAATATTGATCGTCGACGGTAACGACGCCTTTCGCGCATCCCTCGGGACCTTTCTCAAAGGTTTAGGCCACGAGGTCTTCGAAGGCGCCACGGGTCAGGATGCCATCGATAAGGCTTCCAGCATTCAACCGAATTTGATCATGATGGACATCCGCTTGCCGGGAATTAACGGCGACGAAGTCACCGCCCGGCTCAAGTCGAATCGGGCCACGCGCAACATCCCGGTGGTGATCAACACCGGATAGACCACCGCGTGCAATATTGAAGACCGCATCGACCGCGCCCGCAACGCCGGCGCCGCCGAGATTCTCTACAAACCGCTGCAATTCCCCATGCTGCGCGATGTCCTGCGTGCATATCTGATGGTCTAGAGCGAGACAACATGGCAGACGGAATCAGGTACAAAGCGCCATAAACTTTGACCCTCCCCGTGTCGACCGGTCACGCAGATAATAGCCGGCTGCGTCCGAATTAATTCCGCCGGTAATTTGAGTCTTTCTTACCCCGAGCACAGTTTCGATTCCTGTCGAACGCACCACGCGCTAAATTCAGATCCTCTGTCAAATCCGGCGCTGAAACTTTGGCCCTTCAGAAACACCACTTGAGATCTGCCACGGGAATCAGGCTAATCTCAAGTGCGCTAGTGTCAATTCGTCGTGTTCATGGAAAGTCTCGCGGTCAACGTTGATCTCCGGCAACGAGGATCGAGGCCATCGCTCAGTGGTCCGCCGACGGGTTCCTTGAAAACACCATTGTAGAAGCTTAGTAAGAAACTATGGCATCTGTTCGTCCTCATTTTGTGCCGATCCCAACCCAGGATGCGCCGGGGTCGGGCCGGTTGATCTTGCGCGACGGCACCACCGCGTCGATACGGGTCGCCCAACCGAGCGACGAATCGGCGATGGCGCAGTTCTTTGCTTCACTATCGAATGAATCGCGACGGCGGCGGTTCTTTTCACTGGCGGCGCCCAATGACAACTTCATCAGCGCATTATGCAATGCTAGCGATCCGCCTCAACAACTCTCTCTGATCGTCACCCAACTGGCTGGAACTTCCGCGCTGATTATCGCCGTGGGTTCCTATGTTGCAAGGACGGCCGATGCCGCGGAGATCAGCTTGGCGGTTGCCGACGCCTGTCAAGGCAAAGGCATCGGCACACTGCTGCTCGAACGCTTAGCGCTCATCGCCACGGCGAATGGGATTCGCCATTTTTGGGCGAAGACGATGTTCGAAAACCGCGAGATGCTCGACGTGTTTCGCAAGTCAGGCTTTGACTGTCAGACCCAATCTCAACAGGGCCTGGTCGAAATCGATCTATCTTTGGCGCCCAATGCAGCGAGCGTCGCGAACGCCGAATTACGTGACCGAGTCTCGACAACCGCCTCGCTGCGGCCGTTCTTCCAGCCGCGGTCCGTGGCGATCGTCGGCGCGTCGCGCAATCCGGCCAACATCGGCACGAGACTCGTGCAAGCAGCTATCGACGCGAGCTTTCAAGGAGCGCTTTATCCGATCAATCCCAAAGCCGATGTCATCGGCTCGCTACGCGCCTATCCATCGGTGCGCGATCTCCCGGAAGCGCCGGATCTCGCGGTCATCGCAGTGCCGCGGGATACCGTACTCAATGTCATCGACGACTGCGCCGTGCGCGGCGTCAGAGCTGTCATCGTTATCACCGCCGGATTCTCCGAGATCGGCGCCGAAGGCCGAGAGCTGCAACGCCAGCTCGTTGAAAAAGTGCGCGGCCATGGCATGCGCATGGTCGGGCCCAATTGTTTGGGTTTGTTGAACACCGATCCGGCGGTGCGGCTGAACGCCTCCTTCGCGCCCGACTTTCCCCCACCCGGCGGCATCGCTTTCTCCTCCCAAAGCGGCGCGCTCGGTCTGGCGATCATTGCACTGGCGCGTCAGCGCGGTCTCGGCTTGTCGAAATTTGTTAGCGTCGGCAACAAAGCGGATGTCTCGGGCAATGACTTGTTACAATACTGGGAGCAAGACAGCCAAACCGATGTCATCCTGCTGTATCTAGAATCCTTCGGTAACCCCCGGCGGTTTGCCCGTATCGCCAGTCGTATCACCAGGCATAAGCCGATAGTTGCAGTCAAAGCCGGGAGAACCGGCGCCGGCGAACGCGCCGCTAGCTCGCACACCGCGGCCTTGGCCGCCAGCGATGTTGCGGTGGACGCGCTGTTTCACCAGACCGGCGTCATCCGCGCGGAAACTCTCGATGACATGTTCGACCTCGCCGCGGCATTGAGCGCACAACCGCTGCCCAATGGCCGCCGCGTCGCGATCCTCACCAACGCCGGAGGCTTGGGCATCCTATGCGCCGACACTTGCGACGCCAACGGGCTGCTCGTTCAAGAACTAGGCGAAGCAAGCAAGAATCAGCTCAAGGAATTCCTGCCGCCAACGGCGAGCGTGACGAATCCCATCGACATGATCGCGTCGGCTAGCGCTGACAATTTCTGCCAGGCGACTGAGATCCTGCTCTGCGACCATCAAGTGGATTCGCTGATCGTTCTGACTATCCACGTCGGCCTCGCCGATGTCTCAACCATCGCCCGTGGCATCGCCACCGGTGTGGCTGCCGCGCGCGCCAAGGGCGGTGCGGCGAAACCGGTCTTGACCTGCATCATGGACGGCGACACACTGCACGATGCCGGGGCATCGGCTGACGAGCGATTACCTAACTACGCCTTCCCGGAAAACGCCGCGCGCGTGCTGGGCAAACTGGCAAACTACGCCGACTGGCGCCAGCAGCCACAGGGAATGATTCCCGACTTCGACGATATTCAACCGCAGGCTGCGCGGGCTCTCTGCCAATCCCTGGTAAAGGAACGCGGTGCCGGTTGGCTCAGCGCCGAAGAAGTTCGCAACGTGCTCAAAGATTTTTCCCTGCCGCTGCCGCCAAGCGCCATCTGCCGTAGCACTGACGACGCCGTCCAGGCCGCCCGCCAGATCGGCTTTCCGGTGGCGCTCAAACTGGCGTCGCGCCAGATCGTCCACAAAACCGAGTTCGGCGGGGTACAATTGAATCTGCCAGATGAAATAGCGGTCCGCGCTGCCTTTGCGACCATTCACGAACGGCTCGCCGATGCGAATAGACTGGATGCCTTCGACGGCGTGCTGGTTCAACCGATGATCGCCGGCGGTGTCGAACTCATGGTTGGAATCACCCAAGACCCATCCTTCGGTCCGTTAATCGCCTTCGGCCTGGGCGGAATTCATGTGGAGATTTTGCAGGACGTTTGTTTCCGGGTCACACCGATCACCGACCGCGATGCCACGGAAATGATCCAAAGCATTCGCGGCTATCGCTTGCTCGAAGGCTATCGCGGCCATCCCCCGGCGGATATTCCCGCCATTGAAAATCTCTTGCTGCGCGTCGCCCGCCTGGTTGAGGAAGTTCCGGAGATTGCTGAATTGGACTTAAACCCGGTCGTCGCACTACCGCCGGGCCTAGGTTGTTTAATTGTCGACGCGCGCATCCGCGTAGCATGATGATTTTTGTCACCACGAGTTACGCTGCACGAGCCCGATTTACGGCGAGCCGAATCGGAAATGATAACGGACGCCGACGTGATCGATACCCTCGTTCTCACCCGGCAATACGCCTTTGTGCGACATGTGATCGTAGAAAATCGATACGCCATGCCGAACGGCGAAATAGCTTCCCACTTCAAATCCGAGGCGCGGCAACGCCCGGTAGCCGAAGCCGCAGTCGCTGCGCGCTTCGCAGCCACGCCGATTCTTGTGCAGCGGACCGTTGTGCAGCGCCAGGCTTAAACTAGCGCCAACGAAGAGATCCTTGGTGAAGTTTCCGGTAATCTCGTCCGTCCATCGGTTAGACAAACTGAGTTCATAATTGAGCCCGCCGTAAAACACGCTGGTGTCACCCTTAAAATTCGGCGTCAAGCCAAGCATTGGGCTTGGCGATCCCAGCCATTGCCAGGGGCGCCATTTCGGTGGCTTGAACTGAATTTCCACGTTGGGATCGACACCGGCTTCGTGCCGATCACTGAATGGCCCTCGATCATGCAGCACTAAGCCAAACACAGCCTTCTCCAGCCAGGGCTCAACCGGGACATTAGCCGATTGGGCAAACTTCGGGAAGCCGAAGATCATGAACACTAAACAGATAATGGCGCAGTTTCGCCGCATCATTTCCCTCCTCAAAGCCAGCCGGCGCCTCGCCCTTACTTCACGATCAGCACCGGACAATCGGCATAGCGCAAGGTCCGCTCCGCCACACCACCCACGAAAAACCGCCGCAAACCGGTCCTGCCATGACAACCCATGACGATCATCGCGACGCGTAACTTTTTGGCCTGGCGCACGATCACATCGGCGAATTAGCGGGTTGGACTGCGCCAGCGGATTATCCATACGCGCTCTCACCGTGAATGCTTTGACTGACTTCAGCGCTGCGACGATTGCCGGCCCTGGAAACGGCCGGAAACTTGTAATGCTGAGGGTGCAGATTTTGAGACCTTGCTGCTCTCGCAAATATTTAGGATCGAAGACACCCAACAGTTGTAACCGGGAGCCGAATGATCTTCAACCAGACGGGCAAAACCGCAGCCCGTCGAGTGATAACAATCGCCTACCCGCAATTGAGGAGAGAAATTTGCCTATGCGGCGGTAGCGCAAATCAGTTACGGCGTTTGTGCCGCAACTAGGCATCCGGCCGTTTGGCCATGGACAGCACTGACTTCGGCATCAGTGCATGCATGCTATTCCGGGACTTCTCCCAACGGGCACAGTGAGACCGGGGTTAGCTGGTGAAACAATTCCGGCTCGATCTTGATCGTGCTCTTGATCGAGTTGGAGACATGCGCGGGAGGTCGCTGACCGAAGCGATCGTGACTCTCGGCTTAAGGTAAATCTCAGTTACGTGGCAAATTCCTCCCGCAGATTTTTTTAATTAATTCTTGGCGCGGGGCTCGCGAATGAGTTGGCAGAGGAACTTAAACACGGCTTTAACCAACTCAAAATCCAGCGACAACAGATCATGAAAATCTTGCACAATGAGCTTGAGCCCATGAACGCGACTCCTTGTCGTGACGGTATGAACCGCGGGGCTGAGATCGAGAGCAGCGACCGCGCCAAATACACCCCGCGACCCCACGTCGCCGACGATTTGCGTGTTCCTCTCCAGCCTCACGGTGCCGTCCACAACAATGTAAATTGCGTCTGTCGGTTCGCCCTCGTGAAAAATGATCTCGCCAGCTTCGATATCGAATTCTTCGGTAAGCGCGGCGACGCGGCCTAATTGCTCAATCGTGGCATGGGCAAAAATATCCACTGATTTAAGGAACACCACCTTCTCTATCGTGGAAAGTTGCTTATTTTCCGTCACGGGGCCGGTATCCTATCCATGACGATCGCGACGGTTTCCCGCAACATTTGGTTCTCGCAATTTGCCAGCGTCGAGATTTCCTCGCGAAAGTCGCTGAGTTTTCTTATTCCAATCTCCCAAATGGTTGCCGCTGTCAGCCAGATATCGTCTTGTTGTAGCAGCAGCCGCAGCGCCCGGCCTGTGTCGATCGCATCCATCCCAAGAAAACCCAAAGCCGTGTTGCAACGTTGGGCCTGCGGCGCATCGCTGAAAAGGGGGAATACATGCTGTTTTATTTGTCCCGCGAGCAGGTTATCGAGAAGCTCGATAGCGTAAGCCCTTTGAGTCGAGACTCTAGAAGTTAGGGTGAACCAGACACTGCGAATGTCTTTCGGCGGATAAATGAGGGAAAGTAGCCACATCACTCTTTCTTGGACGCGCTCCATACTGTCGCCAAGCGTATCGCGCAGAAGCGATTTTTCGTCACGGCCAGATGCGTTCTGGACGCCGAACAGCACGCAGAAAATCACGAATCTGCGAAAGTATAGCATCGCATCAGAGATGATCGCGCGTTCAATCATTTCACGGTTCACCCTAAGAGCCGGAAACCGGCGCGCCATCTCTTCAAGCCCCAGGATGACCTGGTAGCGGAGAGAGCGATCTTCCAAATGGAGCGCGCTCAGAAGCACATCCATGGCAGATTGGGACGGGATCTTGCTGAGAGTGCGAGGGATATTGATCCGTACGTCGCGGCTAACCTTGGCATCAGACAACGTCTCTCGTAGCGGCTCGACGGCAACTTCGCCAAACTGGACCAATGTATCACGCGCCTGATTCATCGTGAGGGTACCGCTTAAACGGCAAATAATGTCTTTGATAACTTCCGGATATTTTCCATTTGCTGCGGCAGCCATCGCCTCGCGAATCACTTGAGATGAGCGATCCTCACGGATCAATCTAGCGAGGTAGCTCGAAAACGCCGGATCGTAAACCGCGCCGATAAGGCGGGTAGCTTCGATGCGACTTTGTTCACCCTCTGGGGTCACATCGTTGATCATTCGGCCGAAGTGACTCAAGGCGCTTGCACGGCACGCCGCATCCCCATAGCGCAGCAAACACTCCAACACCTGTCCTCTAACTTTTGGGTCGGAACTTTCAAGATAAGGGCGCACAATAGGTATTGCCTTTGTCTCAAAAATGGCGCTAGCCGCGCTGATCGCTTGTGCCTGGACCTCGTGATTTGGGTCCTGCAGCATTTGGCTTACTTCATTCAACGTAGTCGCATCCGGGCGTGTTGCGAAAAGTTTGATGGCTCGCGCCCTGATCGCAGAAGAAGAGTGATGGAGCAGGCCGCGAGGCAACCGTGCCACAATATCGTTTGGGTCCAATTTCTCTATGAGGTCCAGGCCGAAAATCACGGTCGGCTCATCTTTTTCTTCCAAAATTTTCAATACCGCGTCAACGGTTCCCTTCTCGGCATAATCGATTTGCACTTCTTTGAGGGACATCTCACGATAGGCCAAACTCCTGCGCAAGGCCTCCATGTAGCCGCCTTGCACGACGAAAACAACAGCCGCCCAGATAAAAATAAGGCCGATAGAAAAGTAGCTCAGCAGCGTGACCTCGGCTCCCCCCAGGACGAGCGTGTAGAAAAGAATGATAAAAGCAGCCGTGCCATCTCCGAGGCGTTCAACCGTCACATCCAGGAAGACCTTCACCCTCTTCTTGACGGCATCAGCAACCGGTAGATAGAGAATCTGCACGCTGCTTTGATTGACGCTGGTGCGTAACGACGCTTCCGTCATTCTGGTCGCGGTCGCGGCGAGCAGACCCGGCCATGCCAAGAGGCTTAACGATCCCACCAGCAGCGCCAACGGTAGCATCAAAAGA
>JBGTCC010000393.1:0-2726 GCA_041749055.1 Thermodesulfobacteriota bacterium
GGTCCGGCGGGCGCCGAGCCGCCTAAAGTTGCCAATCCGTTTTCGGTGAACTTGGAAGCCAACGTTCGCAGGTTGAACATCGACGTGGCTCAGATTTTGCCGTTACACGGCAGAATCGTCCCCTATGACGAATTACTTCGGGTGATCGGCAAGAAACCGGCGCCGGAGAAGAAGTAGGCAAATTGCAATGGGAGTGATGGAATGATGGAGTGTCGGAGCGATGGGGATTTGGAAACCCATTATTCCATTACTCCAATGCCCTGGCTCCTCTTCCACCTTTTCCAATTTCGATGAAAAATATCATTGCCAGTCTCACGCTTCTTCTCTTAACACACGGCAACGCCGGCGCGCAGGCGCCTTACTATCAAGGCAAGACCTTGCGCATCTTTGTCGGCTACCAAGCCGGCGATACTCATGATCTGTGGTCGCGCGCCTACGCGCGCCACATGGGCAAGCATATCCCCGGCAATCCGACATTTGTCGTGCAGAATATGCCTGGAGCCGGCTCCATGGTGGCGGCCAATCATGTTTATAGTGTCGCCAAGCCGGACGGGTTGACTTTAGGCTCCATCGCGCCCGGCCTTTATCTGCCGCAACTCACCGGCAGCAAAGAGGTCAAATTCGATTGGGCGAAATTCTCCTGGATTGGCACCCCCGAGCATAATGGCACCTTGTTGTTCATGCGCGCCGACGCGCCGTTCAAATCCATCGAGGACATTCGTAAGGCGAAGGATGGGCCCAAGTGTTCGGCCACGGGAGTGGGCACCAGCGGGCATCTGATTCCGCGCTTGCTCGAAGAGACGCTGAATTTGAAATTTCAAATCGTCACCGGTTATCCCGGCGGCTCCGATCAAGACTTGGCGCTCGAGCGGGGCGAAGTGCAGTGCCGCGCGATCACGGTGGCGGCCTATTTCGGGCGCGAGCCGTTTATCAGCTGGTACAAAAAGGGTTTCGTGCGCATCTTGATTCAAACTTCGCGCAAGCGCCATCCGAAGATCCCCGAAGTGCCGACGCTTTGGGAGTTCATGGAGAAAGATAAAGTTGCCGAGGCCAACCGCCGCTTGGCCGTTGTCGCTCTCGGCTCCGGTGGATTCGGTTCCTGGCCGATCGTTTCCACGCCTGGAATACCGGCTGATCGCTTGAAGATTCTGCGCGACGCCTATGCTAAAACTTTGCAAGAGCCGGATCTGCTGGACGAGGCGAAAAAGCGCGGTTGGGAACTGCGTCCGGTCGGCGGCGAAGATCTGGCGACGCTGGCCAAGGAAGTGAGCACGCAACCGGCCGACGTGGTCGAGCGGATGAAGAAGTTGATGGGCGGATGAGATGGGCAGGAGGCGTGAGTTCGTATGATAGGGAGCAGCAGAATTATGGTTAAACTATTTTTCAGCGTGGTGCTTATTCTGAATGCGTGGGTTAATGGCCACGCCCAGGCGCCGTTCTACCAGAATAAGACGGTGACCATCGTCGTCGGCTACCAGGCGGGCGACGGTTACGATATTTGGGCGCGGCTGTTGGCGGCGCATATGGGCAAGCATATTCCCGTCAATCCTAATTTCGTGGTTAGTAACATGCCCGGCGCCGGATCTATGATCGCGGCGAACAATATTTACAACGTCGCCAAACCGGACGGTCTGACGATGGCGTCCATCGGGCCGTCGCTATATCTCGATCAGGTGATCGGCAAGAAAGAAGTGCAATTCGATTGGGCGAAATTCGGCTGGGTCGGCTCGACGGAGAATACCCCATGGTTGTTCTACATGAGCACGAACACGCCGTTCAAAACCATCGACGATGTGCGCAAGGCCAAGGAAGCGCCCAAGTGTTCGGCCACCAGCAGCGGTACCAGCGGCCATTTTATTCCCAAGCT
Organism: Thermodesulfobacteriota bacterium; assembly: GCA_041749055.1. Lineage (GTDB taxonomy): Bacteria > Desulfobacterota > Binatia > UBA9968 > UBA9968 > DP-20. Next base: position 1,868 of record JBGTCC010000393.1, read on the forward strand.
CCTAGAGGAGGCGATGGGCGCAAAATTCACCGTCGTCATGGGTTATCAAGGCGGCTCGGAGCAGGATCTGGCCTTCGAGCGCGGTGAAGTGGTTTGCCGTGCGCTCAGCATCCCGACTTTTTTCGCGCGCGAGCCGTTTACCACCTGGCGCAAGAACAAAATGGTGCGCATCCTGTTGCAGACCGGCCGCAAGCGCGATGCCAAGATGCCCGATGTGCCGACGATCCACGAGTTGATGACGGAGTATAAGACGCCGGCTTCGACTCGTGCTCTGGTCATGGCGATCCTGGCCTCCGGCGATCTCGGCCGGCCATTTATCGCGCCGCCGGGGCTACCCGCTGAACGTTTGAAGATCCTGCGCGAGGCATTTCGCAAGACCATGGCCGACCCTGGGTTCTTGGCCGACGTCAAAGCGCGCAAGTTTGCGATCGATCCCGACTTTGGCGAACAGTTGGAAGCGCTGGCCAAAGAGATCGTCTCCCAGCCGCGCGAGATTGCCGATCGCATGAAGAAACTGCTATCTGAGTAGCCCGCTAGTGGAGTGTCTCACGCTATCGGTAGTTTCTCGGGGGAGTAACTCACCACGAAGTGTTTCATGAGCTTGCGCTCGTCTACAGACAATGAAAATGGAGGGATTCCGCTCCACGTGCTGCTTCCCTCGAATCGTCATTCCCGCGCAGGCGGGAATCCAGGTTTGTTCTCCGTTGAATTAGCCTGGATACCCGCTTTCGCGGGTATGACGGAACCCCGGAGGCTCTTCGCTGTGTAAATCATCCCCTCACATGTAATTTCGAAGGAGCTCACGAAGGACACGAAGGTTTCGGATAATCTATTTTCCAAACTTCCTGCTCTTCGTGTC
>JBGTCC010000394.1:0-7604 GCA_041749055.1 Thermodesulfobacteriota bacterium
CGATTGCGCCGGATCAGGTGCGCGATCCATTCGAAAAGAACGTTCCCGGCCTGGGGCTCGGCCGCGACCCGGTGCGCACACCAATGCAATGGACCGGCGGCGAGGGCGCCGGCTTTACGACCGGGTCACCCTGGCTGCCACTCGCCGATGACTTCACAGTCAACAACGTCGCCCTGTTGCGCGATCGCCCCAACTCGACTCTTGCCCTCTATCATCGCCTCATCGAGCTGCGCCGCGCCGAGCCCGCGCTATCCGTCGGCGCATTCGCCTCACTCCCGGTCAGCGATAACGTCATGGCTTATGTGCGCAAGGCCGGCGATCGCCGCCTTTTGATCGTGCTTAACTTCGCTGCCCACGCCTGCGCCTTTGACCTGAGCATGCTCGAAGCACAGGCGGGGTTATTGCTTTCGACCCATCTCGACCGGAACCAAGAGCAACTGGGCGACGAGATGCAATTGCGCGGCGACGAAGGCGTCATCGTCGAGCTGCGTTAAACCATAGCTTACATATCCACGAATTCTTTAAACGTTTTTTGCCACGGCGCCGGGGTCATGAATTCAACTTTAACCTTTTCCGCCTCCAGCGCGGGGACCCGGGCGCCGGCGAATTCTTGCCCGAATACCCTTTCCCAGTCTTTAACAAACGCCCGATCGTTGGACATGCTCTCGATAGCCGTGCGCAGCGTATCGACAATGTCGCGCGGCGTGTTCGGCGGCAGCACCAGCGTGCGCGCTAGGGTGCTGTGGACTGTGTTATAGAGCATCTTAAACGCGTCCCATAGCGGCCCCGAAGGATCTTTACCGTGAGTGGCCTTGTAGGCTTCTTCGAATGTCGGGGTATTTTTATTTACCGTCTTCGCGCGGACGATCTTACCGTCCGCTTGGAGCACTCCGGATTGCCACAGTTGGACCACCATGCGTTTTTTATACATCTCGACAAAGGCACCACTGCCGAGAAAGTGGGCATCGCTCGCCTCAAAAGAGGTGGCTTCGCCGCGCTCCACGGCGCCGCGAATAACCGCGGTGCCGGCATAAGCGCAAACTTTTTTGAAGTCTTTGACTCCCAGTAGCGTCATTGCCATGCTCCCCATGATGCAGGACGAATCAGTCTTGGAACGCCCCGCGACGGCAATTTTTGAAGCCTCCATGGTGGTGAGATCCTTGGCGGTTCTGGCCTTGAGAAAATCGCGCACGATGCCGACTCGGACCGATTGCACGGCCCAAATGATGGGCATTTTTGCTACGTCGTATTCAACGCCGGCACCGAGAATATTGGCCTGGAGATGCGAACTGCCGAATATGGCCGCTGTGGTACCGTCGGGGTCGCTCCGGTTGTAAATATATGCGCCCTGAATCATGCCGCCGGCGCCGGGCATATTTTGCACGATGATCGACGGCTTACCGCGAAGATATTTGGGCAGGTGGCGGGCGATCACCCGGGCCTCGAGATCATGACCGCCCGCGGGCGGAAACCCTATCAGGATTTTGATCCTCTTGGGATTGAATGCCGACGCCGCTTCGCTTCCATCGGGCAGCGACGTGAGCGTCAAGCCGAGCGCGGCGGTCAGCGTTAGAGCTTTTATTGAACATTTACCAAGTGTCATCCATCGCACCATATTTCCCTCCTTAAAATGGAAACTTGCCACCGCGGCAAAAGCCGCGGCGACAAGTTCCTACTTTTTCTTTTCGACTTTCTCGAAGACAAAAGGAACCTTAGCCAAAACTACGCCGTCGGTGCTTGAGACTTCCAGGGTGTACTGGGTCGGTTCCATCAGTTTGCCGCGGATCTCGTTGTCTAATATCCACACCGTGGAAAACGCCCCCTTGGCGTCGGTTTTCGGTGTCGGTTTGACCATCGCGCTGATATCCGAGGGAACGCCGCCGATGGGTATGAGTAACTCGAGATCCTGATTGGGCGCAAAGCCGTTGCCGGAAATGGTGACTTTAACTTTGCGCTCGTATGGCACGGGAGAAGGCGACACCATAACCTTGGGATCGGTCATGGCCTTGACCGACGCGGTCATGGCCTCCTGAGCGCGCATAGGCGTCGAACCGCCGCAGCCCAGTGCCGTCGAGAGAAAAATTCCCCCTAGCGCAAGCGCTGATCGCCGAGAAATATTTTTTGACAATTTCACGTGACTCTCCTTTCCTTTGCGAGATTAATAAGACCCAAACGAAACTCTTGGACGCCGCTTAAGAAAACGCCAACCAGAACCATTCATAAACGCTTTCCACCTGTCCGAGGATTAATTCTTCCATGCGTGGAAACGCCGCTTCAGGCCAGGGAACGTTCAATACCAGATGAAACACCCCGGCGAGCAGCAGCGCCATCACCGCGCCGCATTGCAACGACAACCAGCGCCCTTCGCCGCCCTGTACTTTGAGATAGAACACGACGAATAGCGGCACGGCGACCACCATGCCAAAGAGACCGGTGGCGGCGAACAACCCGCAAAGCCAGAGAAATGTAGTGAGCGCCCGGCGAACCACGAGGGCTGTCGGCACGCTCCGATCCACGGGCAGATCCATCATGCCGCGGGTGTCCGCTTCGCCGCTGGTTTTACGCCCGAAAAAATCGACGACTAACTGACCGAGACATAAGACGGCGGCGGGAATGCCGATGACCCAGGGAAACAGCCGCGCTTGGATATCCCATTCCGCCGCGGACGCGATGCCGAAGGTGAATGCGGCGAGAAACATCAGGGTAAAAATCCCGCCAGGGTTGAATTTGAATTTGATCGGCGGTTTGGCGCCGGCAAATTTGGCCTTGCGGTTCTTCATGGCGCCGCGAAAGCCGTAGAAAAGGCTCACCGCAATCATCAAACCAATGACGATGACGATCGGCCTGGCCAACCATTGCCATTCATAGCGGATTACCGAAATGAAAAGATAATTCTCGATGATACTACTGAGCACGAGGCCGAGAATGACCGGCGGCCTGGGCCAACTGAAGCGCTTCATGAACCAGCCGATCACCCCGAGGATCATCAGCGACCATAGATCGCCGAAATTATTAGTGGCCTGAAAGGCGGCGACGAAAACGACGCCGAGAACGATGGGCGCGATCAGTTGAATGCGGATCAATGCGATGCGCGCCAGAGCATTGGTGAAAAGTAAACAAACCCCGGTGCCCATGACATTGGCGACCACCAGACTCCAGATCATGGTAAACGTGACATCGAGGTGTTTCGTCAGCATTGCCGAGCCCGGCGACAATCCTTGAATCGTCATCGCCCCGAGCAAGAGCGCCATAGATGCGCTTCCCGGCACGCCGAAAGCCAGGGTCGGTATGAGCGCCCCGCCTTCTTTGGCGTTGTTGGCGCTCTCCGGCGCGATGACGCCCCGGACATCGCCCTTGCCAAACGATTCGGACGCGCCCTTTTCGCTCTGAATCGCGTGGCCGTAGGCGAACCAGTCGACAACCGAGCCGCCGAGACCGGGTGTAGCACCGACCCACACGCCGATGGCGCTGCAGCGCATCACCAGAAACCAATGCTTAAACGCATCGCGAATACCGCGCCCCACTCCTTTCATCGAGTCTTTGGGGACGTCGGATATGCTCGTTCCCTTGATTACCAAATCGACGACTTCCGGGATCGCGAAAAGTCCCAGCGCCACGGGCACCAACGGGACGCCGTCCCAAAGATATAGCGCGCCAAACGCCCAACGAATCACGCCGGTCTGCGGGTCCATGCCGATCATACCGATGGCCAATCCGACCGCGCCGGCGATCAACCCTTTCAACGGTGCGTTGCCGCTTAACACCGCAACCATGGAAATCCCCAGCATGCCCATCATGAAAAATTCCGGCGAGCCGAAGGCCAATACCACCGGGCGAATCACCGGAATCGATACGGCCAAAAGCAGCGCGCCGAATATGCCGCCCATAAAAGACGCTGCATAAGCGGCGCCGAAGGCGCGCCCGGCTTCGCCATTTTTCGCCATCGGATGACCATCCATGATGGTCGCCTGGGAAGACGCCGTGCCGGGCACGCCGAAGAGCACCGACGGAATCGTATCGGCAGTGCTGGTGACGGAAATCAATCCGATCATGATGGAGAAGGCCATGAACGGATCCATATCGAAGGTGAATGGCAAGAGGATCGCGAGGCCAACCAAACCGCCGAGACCGGGCATAGCGCCCAACGCCAGTCCCATGAGCACGCCAAAAAACAGAAACAGCAGGCGCATGGGAACCATCAGATTCAACAACGCAGCAAAAGCAGCATCGGTAATCATAGCCGTAGTGAGATCAGTGCCAAGGCGCCAACATCGATCAATCGCCGTCGAGATCAGCTAAACGCGACGCGGTTGGTAACTTGCGCAGTTGACCATTTTGAATTTGTAGGTCAAGTAGTTTTCTTAAGAAGTTATTTTCCGTTGAATTCCCGGCGCAAATGGCCTGCCGGCGAATAAAAATTTTCTATTCGAACAAAGCATCGAGCGCGAGCCGCACCAACGTAATGGCGTGTGTGCGTGGACAGGCGAACGGTGATTGAGCTTTGTCGGGTTCCTTGCGACGGGGCAGCGCGCGGGCGCCGATGGTTTAGCGATGCGGCGGTGAGATCAGCTATTTGTCAGCGACGGGGCGGTTGCCGTAGAGCATCGAGCGCCCGCTCCGCCAGACCTTGATCCTTTTCCATTCGCGCACTCCGGCATACAGCGCAGGAATGAAAAACAGCGTGATCAGCGCCGAGCTGGTCAAACCGCCGATGACGACCCGCGCCAACGGCGCCTGAACCTCGCCGCCCTCACCCAGCGCCAACGCCAGCGGCACCATCGCCAAAACCGTAGTCAACGTTGTCATCAGCACCGGACGCAGACGGGCGGTCGCGCCAGTAATCACGGTCTGGCGCAGATCGCGCCCGCCTTCTTGGATCTGCAAGTTGATGTAATCCACCATGACAATGGCGTTGTTCACGACGATCCCGGTGAGCAGAATGATGCCGATGAAAGAGTTGACGTTGATCGTCGAGCCACAGAGCCACAGCGTCACCACGATGCCCACCGTCGCCAACGGTAACGAGCCCATGATCAGCAAAGGGTCGCGCAGCGATTCGAACTGCGCCGCCATCACCATGTAAACCAGAATGAGCGCCAATAGCAGCCCCCAACGCAGCTCGCGAAACGCTTGGCGCTGCTCGTGGTAGTCGCCGCCCACTTCCAAGGAAAAACCCGCCGGCAATTTCACCGCGCGCAAGCGCGCTTGTAGATCCTGGATGACCGCGCCCATGTCACGTCCGGTCACCTCGCCGGAGAGCGAGACGATCCGTTCCTGATTGAGCCGGTTGATTTCCGCCGGCCCTTGGCGCTCCTCGACCCTGATCAGATTTCTCAAGGGTACCGATTTACCGGAAGGTGTCGGCACCGTGATATCCATCACCGATTGCGGCTTATTTCTGTCCCGTTCAGCCAGCCTAACCAAGACGTCGAACTCGTCGCCGCCGTCGCGGTAAAGCGTCGCCCGAGTGCCAACTAAGGAGGTCTTCACGGTTTGAGCGATGGTCGCCACCGGAATGCCCAAGGCGGCGGCTTTGCCGCGATCGATATGCACCCCGAGCTCGGGCTGGCCGCCCTGGCGGTTGATACGCACGCCGGTGATGCCGCGGACCTGTTCCATCTGCGACTTAAGCTCGCCGGCGATGCGCTGGGCAGTAATCAAATCATGCCCGCGCAGGTTCACCTCAAGATTGTCATCTCCTGAAAGTCCGAGACGGCGGAACACGAACAGCCCCGAACGGGCGCGCACCCGCGCCACCACGCCAGGAACAGCATTCACCGCGCGGCGCAGATCCCGGGCGATGTCCTCATCGGAGCGGCGCCGTTCATTTTTTGGACTTAGCCAGATATGCACATGGCCTTGATTCTTGCCTCTCGCCCGCCCACCGAACTGCCCGAAATGGGTAAAAACATTTTGCGCTTCGGGCACCCGGATTTTGACCACCGCCTCAATTTTTGCGAAGGCGCTATCGAGGGCGGAGATTTTCGTGCCTTCGCCCATTTCGGCGAGGATTTGCACCTCACCCTCATCGGCTTTGGGCATGAACTCGGTGCCGACCTCAGAGAGCAGGGCAAGACTCCCGAAAAAAAGTAAAGCCGCCAGGGAAAATACCAAGCTTTTGTTGTCGAGAGCGCGGATCAACAGCGCGCCGTAGCCGCGCTCCAGGCCGTCCATCAGCGCTTTCGCCGCCGTGGAGAGTCTCGCGGCCATGGGATTGTCGCTGCCCTGCCTGGCCACTCCCATGAGCTGATACGACAACACCGGCACCAACGTGAGTGCGACCAGCAAAGACACCATCAGGGAAAAGAAAATGACCCAAGCGAGCTGCTTGAAAAGCTCGCCGGCAGTGCCGGGTATGAATAACAGCGGCAGGAAGACCACCACGGTGGTCAAGGTCGACGCGATTATCGCGCCAGTCACTTCGCGGGTACCGTCATAAACCGCGGCGCCGCGCTCCTGTCCCTGGTCGCGGTGGCGGAAGATGTTTTCCAGCACCACGATAGAATTGTCCACCAACATGCCGACGCCTAGAGCCAGGCCGCCGAAGGACATGATGTTGATCGTGAAACCTTGGAAGAACATCAGTGCGAAGGTCGCCACGATGGAGACCGGGATCGCCACGCCGACGATCACCGTGCTGCGCAGGCTGCGCAGGAACAACAGCAGGATCAGCACGGCGAAGATAGCGCCGAGCAGCGCGGACTGGGTCACGCTATCGATCGCCCGGCGGATGTAGGTGGCGTTTTCTCTGAGCGCCTCGATCTTGATCTGCGGGTAATCGCGATTGATCTGGACGATCTCGCGCTTCACCCGGTCGACCACGTCCACGGTATTGGCGTTGGGCTGCTTGAGCAACGACACGATCACCGCGCCGCGGCCGTTGATGCGCACGACATGGTCGATCTCGCGGAACGAATCCTCCACCGTCGCGAGATCACGCAGATAAATCGGCGTGCCCCCTGGCAACTTCACGACGCTGTCGCGCATCTGCGCCAAGCTGGTGAATTGGCCGAGCGTGCGCACCGTCAGCTCCCTGTGCGCCCGATCGACGTGGCCGGCCGGTAGATCGACGTTTTCAGCGCGTAGAGCGCTCTCCACTTCCGCCGGCGAGACATTCAGACCGCGCAATTTGTCGAGGTTGAGATTGACGTGGATTTCCCGCTCCAAGCCGCCGCGGATATCCGCCGACGCCACGCCGGCAACCCGTTCGAGCCGGTAGCGAATCTGATTCTCAACCAAAGTTCTGAGCGCAACGTCATCCATATCACCGGCGATGCCGATGAACATGATCGGCGACGCATTGACGTCGTACTTCGAAACCACCGGCGATTTGGCGTCGCGCGGAAGATCGTCGCGAATGCCGTCGAGTTTCTCGCGCAGGTCGCTGACGGCACCGTCCAGGTCCGTGCCCCAGACAAAGCTAACGCGCACTTGGCTACGACCTTCCACCGATACCGAGCTCACTTCTTCGACACCGGACACCGAGCTCACGGCTTTTTCGACCGGCTCGCTGATCAGCGTCTCGATTTCGCCGGGACTGACGTTTTCGTAGCCGGTGTTGATGGTGACCGTGGGAAAGGTGATCTCGGGCATCAGCTCGACGG
>JBGTCC010000395.1:0-4226 GCA_041749055.1 Thermodesulfobacteriota bacterium
TCAAAACCCGGGGCGAACCTCGGCGCGACGCCAAGGAATAAGCGAATTCAGTGAAGCAAAGTTTAACTTTTGCCTATCGTGACGACGACCGCACGCCGGTGATCTTCGCGATTCGCGAGATCGCCTGGACACCGGCCTTCGCCGGTGTGACGAGTAGGATGTGGGGTTGTTCGCGGGCTTTGACGAGATACTTTAGGGCTTGTACGTTACTCGGGTCGTGAAGCAGCCCTATGTCGATATCCTTGCCAGCAAGCGAAACGGCACGTTATATGTCGGTGTAACATCGGATTCGGTCCAGTGCGTTTGGCAGCGTAAATCTGATCAGGCCGAAGGCTTTACCTAACGTTACGCTGTGCATATGTTAGTTTGGTACGAAGCCTGTGGAACGATGGATGTTGCGATTGCCCGCGAGAAAGCGATCAAGGAATGGCAACGCGCTTGGAAGATTCGTCGGATTCAAGAAGCCAATCCGGAGTGGAAAGACTTGTACGATGGGTTACTGTAATTGGGTTTCGAGTTCCAGTCTTTTTCTGTTGCGGTGCCGACGATCCCAATCCGTCATTCCGGCGCAGGCCGGAATCCAGGCGGGGAAGGGCGGAGGTTCGAGTGTCGATAGGACTCGGTCATGGATACTGGCTTTCGCCGGTGTGACGAATCCCCACCGCAAGGCATCTCGTTTATTCGTGAACGCAGTTTCATTGTGCCGCGGAGGTAACGATCATGATTGCCGCTGAAGAGAACCGACTGCTAACCCAAACCGATCCAGGCGCCCCCTGTGGCGCGCTGATGCGGCGTTACTGGCAGCCAGTGGCGTTGAGCGAAGAGTTGCCCGACGGCGCGGCGCCGCTCAAAGTGAAGATTCTTGGCGAAGAGTTGGCTCTATTCCGTGACGACCAAGGGCGGCCGGGGTTGATCGGCCTGCACTGCTCGCATCGCGGCACCGACTTGAGTTACGGCCGCGTCGAGGACGGCGGGTTGCGCTGTCTCTACCATGGCTGGCTTTACGACATCTGCGGCCGGGTCCTCGATCAGCCAGGGGAGCCCGGCGGCGGCGCGAACAAGGCGGCGATTCGTCATCTTGCCTATCCGTGCCACGAAGCGGGCGGAGTTATCTTTACCTACTTGGGACCGGGCGAACCGCCGCTTTTGCCGAACTATGAGTTTCTCACCGTGCCGGAATTGCAGAGGTCGGTTACCAAAATCTTTTACCGCTGCAATTATCTTCAGGGCAACGAGGGGAATATCGATCCGGTCCACTTGTCCTTTCTGCATCAGTCCCTCAATGAAGCGGAGGTGGTTTTTAAACGCATCGTGCCCGGCACCGATGCAACGGACAACACTTTGCTCGCCAAGGACATTGCGCCGACAATCGAAGTCGAGGTGATGGATTACGGATTGCGGATTTATACGATTCGCGGAGCCGGGTCGGACAAGTCGTACCTGCGCATCACGAATTTTATCATGCCGAATATCTCGGCCTTCGGCGGCTCCACGGTAGGCGAGGGTTACGCGATTCACTGGCATGTGCCGATCGATGACACCTGTCACTGGAAATACGTGTTCATGTTCAGCCGGGAAAAAGCGCTTTCAAAAGAGCTGCGCATGAAGCACCGGGCCGAGGTATCGCCGGATTATCGCCTGAGCCAGGAGGCGGCAAACCGCTACCAGCAGGACCGCGACTCCATGCAGACAAAAACTTTCACCGGCATGGGTTTGAACTTTCAAGCCCATGACGCGTTCGCTACCGAGAGCCAGGGAACGATACAGGACAGAACTTCGGAGCATCTGGTGACCTCGGATAAAGCCATCGTCGCGGCGCGCAAGCTGTTGCTGAGCGGGATCGAGGATGTCAAACAGGGGCGCCAGCCACGCCACCGGATCAGCGATCCCCAGGCTAACCAATTCCCCCATCTGATGGTTGTCTCCGAAGTCATTCCGGAATCGATGCACTGGAAAGACTATGCGACGAAGCTGGTTGAAAACAGGCAATCGTCAAGACCTCGCGCCGATTAAGAATTTGCCCGGTGTAGACTTAGAAACCTATCCCTCTAGAATGCCTCTCCATGATCGCTAATTTAATCGCCAAGGGGGGAATTATGAGATTTCTGAGCAGAGCTGTTTGGGTAACTCTACTGGTCTTAAGCTTGCCGCTGATCGCTATCGCCCAGCAGCAGATGATCGGCTACGCCGGTTTTGCCGGTTTCCAAGTCTCCATGTGGGCCGCGAAAGATTTAGGTTTACTCAAGAAATACGGCCTCGAAGGAGAAACGATTTTGGTTCCCGGCACGTCGCGGCAGATACAAGCGCTGATCAGCGACAGCATTCAATTCGCCCACGTCGACGCCGCCGGTCACATTCGCGCCGTCATGCGCGGCGCGGACATCGTCATGGTCACCGCGTCGTTGAACAAGTTCCCCTTTAGTTTGGTGGCGCAAAAGGACATCCGCAAGCCGGCTGACCTCATCGGCAAGAAGATCGGCATCGTCGGATTCGGCGGGGCTAATGATCTCGCCGTCAATCTGCTGCTCAGAGAATGGAATATCCCGCGCGATAGAGTCACGGTCTTGCAAGCCGGCGGCGGGGCGAATCGGCTGGTCGCTATGTCCAGCGGGGCGCTCGATGCCACAGTGCTTTCGTATCCGGAACTCGGTGAGGCGATGCGCCTGGGCATGAACGAGTTGGGGAATTTAGACGACTTCAAAACGGCCGATTATCCCATGTCCGCGGTCGCGGTGCGCCGTTCATTTCTCGGACAAAATCGCGACGTCGTGAAGCGCTTCGTCATGGCCTACGCCGAAGCGACCTACCAAGTCATGAACCATAAGGATACCGGCATTGCGATTTTCAGGAATCGATTGAAGCAGGATAACGTAAAGGCGCTCGAAGAGACTTACAAATATTTCGCGCCCAAGTTTTCTTTCCCAACGCGATTGTCCCAGAACGGCATGCAGAACACGCTGGAGCTGATCGCCAAGGAGAATCCCAAGCTTGACCCCAAGATCGAGAAGTACGTGGACGAGAGCATAATGGACGAGTTGGACAAGGAAGGGTTCTTTCGGCGCATCACTGGGAAGTGATGCGCGTTCCAATAGTTCCAGCCGTTCCAATGGTTCCAAATGTTGGGGACAATGCGACGGGCGACTGACGATTGGAACTACTGGAACGATTGGAACCTTTGGAACTTAACCGACCGTCGGGAGGTTTATGCCAACCAAGATTCAACACGCCGCGATTATCAGTGAAAACTTCGTCCGTGAGGCGAGGTTTTTCGAAGCCGCTTTCGGCATGAAGCGGTCCAAGCCCGGTTCGGAGGAGGAGCAAAAAGCGATCCGAACCAATTACGCCGTCAGCGTCAGCGATGGTTATGTCGGCATGACCATCATCGGCCGCAAGCCTGGTTACGTCCCGGGTTTGCATCACTTTGGCCTCGATGTCGACGATGTCGACGAAGCGATCAAACGGATCAAGAAGGGTTATCCCGAAGTCGCCGTGCTCAAGCGGCCGTCGAACCGGCCCTTCGCCACCTACGGCGCCCACGATCCCGAGGGCAATTATTTTGACCTGACCCAAGAAGGAATGTCCAACCGGCGCGACGTTTATACGGAGCAGCAGCGCGAGCAGCCGCGGCGCATGCACCATATCAACTTGCGCGTCATGAACGCGCCGGCCATGGCGGCTTTCTACCGCGATCTGTTTGACTTAAGAGAAGATGAAAAAGCCCTCGAAGATCCCAATTTCTATCTCACCGACGGCCGCATGACGCTGATCGTCGCGCCCTGGAAAATGAGCGACTTCGAAGGCGCCGGCATCGACCGCCCCGGCATCGAGCATCTTGGTTTCAAAGTGGAAAACGTCGAGGCGGTGAAGAACGAATTAGCCAAGCTCCGCGAAGCCGACCCCGACATGCGCGAGCGCATCATCGCCGAGCCCAGCGAAGGCGAGCGCCGCACCGCGTTAATTGCCTCGTGCCGTTATTGCAAACACGTGACTTCGAGTCCGGACGGGGTGTTTGTGGATATTCGCGGGTAGTGGCATGAGAAGAGTTCTCAACCGGCCTTCGCTAGGGAAGGCATCGCGAATATCAAACTAACAAAGCCTGACACCGTGGCCGGTGCTCATCCCCAACAGCGTGCGCACATTCCAGGCGGTCTTGGCCGGGGAAAGCGCGATTGCCGAGAGCGCTGGCCGCGCCGTTGTCAGCGCTCGTCGCGCCGGCGACTCACTTC
>JBGTCC010000396.1:0-7221 GCA_041749055.1 Thermodesulfobacteriota bacterium
AAGGGCCGAAAACCCTGCGGATCGCCGGCCGCACTTGCGATGGCATCATTCTGGGAACCGGCTTCGACAAGCAGGTCACCGACTGGGCGCGCCAACGACTCGCCGAAGGCGCCAAAGACGAAGGGCGAACCTTGACCGACATCGACATCATGCCCGCCGGCATGATCGTCGTCGACGACGACGGCGACCTGGCGCGCCGGCGTGTGCGCAGCCGCATGGCCAACCGTGCCCATCATAATTTTCGCTTTACCATGGAGAACGTGCCCGAGGGCGAAGCCGCAGGCATTCAAAAATTCATGGACAATTTCGAAATCTCGAAACCGATCGAAGAGCGCGTCGATCCCGACTTCGTCACCGACTATTTACTCGAACGTTTCACCATCGCCGGCACGCCCGCCGAATGCATCGCCAAAGTGAAAGGGCTCGAAGCCGACGGCGTCACGCGAGTACTCCTCACACCGCCCAACGCGATCTACGATCAAGTCATGGATAAGTGGGGCAGGCAGGTAATCGAAAAATACTAGCAGGCTGCAAGAGATTTTTTTCAGCAACCTGTTAGAGGTCAGAAGTCGGAGGTCAAATATTCCATGCGATCATCGATCCTCAATCCGCGATCCTCGACCCTATTACTGCTTGGCGCCTTGCTGGCAATTCCGGCAATCGCCCCAGCACAAACCAAACTGCGCGCCAGCTTCGCCGGCACCACCGGCTATCATCTGCCGATGTGGGTGCAGAAACAGGAAGGCCTGGATAAAAAGTATGGCATCGACATGGAGATCCTGCTCATCGCCGGCGGCGCGCGAATCATTCAAACGCTTTTGAGCGGCGAACTCCTGCTCACCCACTCGGGAGCCGCCACCGTCGCCCGTGCCGGTATCGCCGGCGCCGACCTGACGATGATCGCCACCGTGATGAACCAGGTCAACTGGCGCATTGTCGCGCGCAAAGAGATCCGCGACGTGAAAGACTTGCTCGGCAAGAAAATCGCCATCGCCTCGCGCGGCGGATCAAGCGAACTAGGATTGCAGCTGGCCTTCAAGAAATGGAACTTAGATTTTAATCGAGTCACGCTCCTGAGCCTCGGCCCGAGCCCGACGCGTATGGCGGCGTTGCGCGAAGGCGTGATCGACGCCACGGTCTTCGCCTATCCTGAACTCTTGATCGCGACCAAAGAAGGCTTTCCGACCATCGCCGACCTGCGCCCCTACGCCGATCTCACCGACACCTCGGTGGTAGTGACGCGCGCCGGGCTGGAAAAACAGCGGCCGCTACTGAAGCGTTTCCTCCAGGGCTACGTCGAAGCCATCGGCCGCATCAAACGTAACCCTGACTCTGCTTATCGCGCACTGGCGCGCTACACCGGCGTCAGCGACGCCGCCGCCTTGGAAGAATCGCGGAAATTTTACGCCGACAGCTTCGCCAGCATCCCGCGCACGGAATTGAACGGCTGGCGCAATCTCATCGCCACCCTCGGCAAAAGCGAAGCGGAAATGGCCCGCTTCATCGACATGAGCCTGCTCGATGAGTTGCAGCGGGAAGGATTCTTCGAGCGGATCGGCAAGTAGTCTAGTTTTCTCGCTGCGCTCGAGATGACAATACAGTGAGCGTCGTCATCTGAAACGAATAGAGAGATTTGCCGAGCCGAAATATCACCCTTCATTGAGTTCAACTGCCTCACCGTGTACTCTTGGCGGACTATCCAATCGCAGTTAACGTTTGAGAGGGGAACTACATGCACGTTAAACTTACCACATGGGTCGCCGCCGCCAAGATGCTGATGTCGTTGACGATCATGTTCGCTATTGCAGCATCGGTGAACGCCGCCGAGAAAGCCAAGAACGACCTGGTCATCAAAGATGGCATGCTGGTGAGCATCGATTACACGCTCAAGGGCACCGACGGCAAAGTGATCGACACCAACAAAGGTCGTGATCCTCTCAAGTATGTCCACGGGCAAAAGATGATGATCCCGGGTCTGGAGAAAGAGCTCACCGGCATGAAGGTCGGCGGCGAGAAGAACGTCACCGTCAAACCGGAAGACGCTTATGGGCCGATTAACAAGAGTGCCTTTCAAGAAGTCCCAAAAGAAAAACTTCCCGCCAATGGTTTGAAAGTCGGCGCGGTTTTAGCAGCGAAGAGTCCTGAAGGGCAAGTCGTGCCCATGCGCGTCCATGAAATCAAAGACGGCTCGGTGGTCATGGACATGAATCATCCGATGGCCGGCAAGACTCTAGTCTTCAACGTCAAGGTCGTCGACATCCAGCCGGCGCCACCGCCGCCAGCGGCGGCCAAGTCAGCGGCGCCGGCGAAACCTGCGGAACCAGCTAAAGCGTCAACTCCGGCGCAACCGGCAAAGCCCGCGGACCCTGCAAAAAAATAGCCGGACGAGTCACCGGTTCATGGAGCTCGAAGAATTCGCCGCCCGAGTGCGTGAGTCGCAGCAGCTGGTTTTTTTCACCGGCGCCGGCATCAGCACCGAATCCGGCGTGCCCGACTTCCGCAGCCCCGGCGGCGTCTGGACGAAATACCAGCCGGTGCTGTTCCAAGACTTTCTCGCCAGCGAAGCCGCGAGGGTGCAGCACTGGCAGCTCAAGAAAGCCACCTACGAACTTTTCAAAACCGTCAAGCCCAACATCGGCCACCAGGCTATTTGTCAATTCGAGCAGCGCGGTCAATTGCTCGGTCTGATCACGCAGAATATCGACGGCCTGCACAAGCTCGCAGGCACTTCGGACACGCGGCTAGTCGAACTACACGGCACCGATCGTCTGGTCACCTGCCTCGATTGCGCCAAAGTTTTTCAACCTGCGGACGTCTACGAGAAGTGGCAAGAAGAACTGCCGACGCCGACCTGCGACAACTGCGCCGGGTTCTTGAAGTCCGCCAATGTTTCCTTCGGCCAATCGATGCCCGTCGAAGCCATGCAGCGCGCCCAGCGCTGGAGCGAGCGGGCCGATATTTTCATCGTCATCGGCTCATCCCTGCAAGTGCAACCGGCGGCATCCTTCCCGGTCATCGCCAAACGCAGCGGCGCGCTCCTCGCCATCGTCAACCGCGATCCGACACCGCTCGACGACTTCGCCGACTTCATTCATAATGGCGCCATCGGCGAATTCTTTACCCAGCTCAAGACCCGGCTCGATCAATAAGGCTTGGGTGGATCGTCATCGGACGATATCCGTTCGCCAGAGACGACCCCATGCAGCTCATGCGTATGGCCGAAGTGCCGGCCGCCGACCGCGACCGAGTTTATCGCTACTCCGGCGGCCGCGCCTTGATAGGCACGGCCGTTGTCGTTGCCTTAGCGGTCAGTGCGTTGCTGCTTGCCTGGACGACCGCGAACTGGCTCGCCTATTACTTAGCCGCCGTCGCGACAATCTTCCCGCTGATATTTCACAAACTCGTCACTGCCCGCTTCCGTCCTTCTAACTGGCTGGTACGGCTCACCGACCACGGCCTATTCATTAAGTTTCGCTCTTATCTGAATTGCCATTTCCCCGACCAGGATCTTTCCGTCGTGTTCATTTCTCACTCGGAAATTCGTTCGGCGCGATTTATCCTTCAGAAGCAGGAAGTCCCCGATCGAGAGGACGGCGGCCGATCGACAACGGCCAAAACACAAAAATGGGTGGAGTTAGAACTTGCGAGTGAAACCAACAAGCTGGCCGACGCACTGACAGGCGAGCGAGCGCACGCCTTCGCCGGCATGAACCTCGGCAAAATCTCATCGCGATACCATCATCTGCCGGTCCGACTGGCTGCACCGGATAGATTACAAATCGAATGGGGGGTCGTGCCCAACGCCCAGACCTTTCTCGATGCACTCACCCGTCACACGCTGGTTCGACCTGCGGAAACAACCTCGAAGAAGTTCGTCAATCGGGAAGAACTCAGCCGGGAAGAACAAGAAACCCGCCTGCTCGAATTGGCGGAATCGGGCGATAAGATCGCCGCTATAACCATGGCGCGCCGGCTCTATAACTACGATCTCACTCAAGCCAAAGATTTCGTTGAAGGTCTAATCAACAAACATTCGCCGCAAGCGTAATAACTTTCCCATGGAAACCATCGACACCATCCTCACCTATTGGTTCGGCGCCAATCCCGAAGAAGCCGCGCTGGCCAAAGGCCGCGCCGAATTATGGTGGTCGAAAAATGCCGAAGTCGACAAAGAGATGCGCGAACGATTCGAGGGCAGCCTACAGCTGGCCGCGCAGGGAAAGCTCGACCCGTGGCTTGCTGAGCCGCATGGCCGGCTCGCGCTGATAATTCTAACCGATCAATTTCCGCGCAACATCTACCGCGATTCGCCGCTGGCTTTCAGCTTCGACGCGAAAGCACTTGAGAGGAGTATCGAAGGCATCGACCTTGGTGTCGATCGTTTACTGCGCCCCATCGAGAGCGCTTTCTTCTATCTACCGCTGGAGCATTCAGAACAGTTGGAGCATCAAGAGCGCTCGGTTCGTATGTTTGGCAATCTCGTACCGCGGGTCGCGGCAGAACAAAAAGAAATCTTCGAGCAATATCTAAATTTTGCCGTACTGCACAGGGACATCGTCGCCCGCTTCGGCCGGTTTCCGCACCGGAATAGGATCCTCGGCCGGTCATCGACGGCGGAAGAGTTGCACTTTCTCTCCCAGCCCGGCTCGTCGTTCTGACCTACGCCTCCTTTTGCAGCTCACCTACGACATTTTCCAGCTCGCTTAACACCGTCTGATAGAATAGCTCGCCATCCTTGGCGCTCGCCGCCGCGGGAAATCCGTCGACGCCGATCTCGGAGTGTTCCTTGATGTTGACGTAGCGGGTGATGCCCTCGCGGGAAATGAACCGGCTGTGATGCAGTTGATCCGAGCGAAAGCCAACGGGCACCGCGCTCAAGTCGACCAGCTGCGGCGCCAAGTACAGCATCAGCGAAGTTTCCAGCTCACCGGAGTGACCCATGCCTTTGGATTTTGACTTCTTCAGCGACTTAACCAGCTCCGGCACCAAATCCCAATAAACGATCACGTTAATCGAAAAACCCATCTCCGCGTAGAGCTCCTGTCCCAACACTTGCAAGCTAGCCCGGTTGCCGCCATGGCCGTTGAGCAGAATCATCCGGCGAAAACCGTGGGCATGCATGCAAACGCAAATATCCCGCAGTAAATCGATGAACACCCGCGGCCGCAGCGTAATCGTGCCGGGGAAATCCATGTGATGCCCCGACGTCCCCGCCCACACCGGCGGCAAGGTAATAATTTCCGGCATGCGCTTTTCCAGATCCTCGGCAATGCGATTGGCGATAAAATGATCGACTTGCAACGGCAAGTGCGGCCCATGCTGCTCCATCGAACCGGTCGGTAATATCGTGACGATCTTCGATCGGTCCAAAGCCTTCATCTGCGGCCAACGCTGTTCACCCCATTTCATGACTCACCTCCGTAGTAAAAGGTAAAATTTCGATTACGGCCGCAACAAAATCTTTTTAGCGCCGGCGCCCACCGCTGCCGCCACGGCAGCGATGCCATCATTCAATGGATAGATCGCTTCAATGAGCGGCGTCACCGCCACGCGCTTGGCCGCCAATGCGTCCAGCGCATCCGGAAACGGGCCACAGCGCGATCCGATCACATTGATCTCATTGATCACGATGGTTGCCAACGAGACTTCATGCTTGCCGGCGATGGTGCTTTTTAGAATCAACGTGCCGCGCGGCCGCACCGCACTGAAGGCGAGCTCCAGACCCGACGCAGACCCCGTGGCTTCGACGACGATGTCGAATCGCCGCGGCTGCCAGTTATTCAATTGAATCGTCCTGACGCCGGATTTTTTTAACAGCGCGAGTTTATCGGCGTGCTTGCCCAGCGCCGTCACCCTGGCGCCGGTCAAGTTCACCACTTGCGCGCACAGATTGCCCAACTTGCCGTCGCCGAGGACCAGAACATCGTGGCCGTGATCGATTTGCACCTGCGTCAAGATTTCAAAAGCGGCCGCCAGAGGTTCGATGAACACCGCTTCTTCGTCGCTAATCGTGTCTGGAACGATATGAAGATTCGCCACCGGCACAGCGACAAATTCGGCAAACGCGCCATCGGCGTTAACGATGCCCATCACGCTGCGATTCGGGCAATGGCGGGAAAGCTCGCCCCGGCAGCTGTCGCAACTGCCGCAAGCGAAATTGATTTCACCGACCACCCGCTTGCCGAGCCATTGACGCGGACCTTCGACAACCGAACCGACAAATTCGTGACCGGGCACCCCCGTAAAACCCATGTAGCCTCTGAGAATTTGCGAATCGGTGGAGCAAACACCGGCGAGATGAACCTTGACCAGCGCGATCGATTTTGCGTCAGAGGGACGGCGACCGCCGGTCGCCCCTCCTATCCTCGATTCTCCATCATCATTCCTCGGCTTGGGGGTCCGATAGGCGGGATCGAACCTCAACTCATGTCCGTCCCAGTGAAGTGCCTGCATGGTATTGTCGGGCGGGAAATAGGATGATCAACCACGAACGACGCGAACCACACGAAACACGAACAATCTCCGGACAATTTTTCGTGTATTTTGTACCTTTCGTGGTAAATTCTTGGGCCGTAAACCGTTTTTAGTCGTTGTCTATTTTTCTACGATCGATCTAACTGCGCAGCGGCCGCGCCCATTTAGTTTTGGGCCGTTCGACCAACTCGCCATCGAGGTAGATGTCGCAGCCTTGCTCGTGAAAGAAGCAGACGAGACCTTTGATTTTAGGACATTCGGGAATGGTCTCCATGTAGCCCCAAACCAAATCGCCGAACGTCTCATTGCCCAACTTCACCGACCAATAGGATGCCGGCCCCTTGTACGGGCAACGCGATTGGGTGGCGCTCGTAATCAGCAAATCCATGCGCACATCCTGTTGGGGAATATAGTAGCGCACCGGATGATTGGTCTCGAAGAGCAGATGCGGCCGGCGCGTTTCGGCGACGGTTTGGCCGTCGATGACGACGCGCACATGGCGCGCGCTCGGCAGAGCGTCGACGCGCTTGTAGGGATCGCGAGCGTGCTTGTAGAGCTCTTCTTCCTCTTCCATCCACCTGTCCATTTTCGGCCAGTCAAAAGCGAAATGGTCCTTAATCGCGCTCGCCGCCGGCAAAGGATGCACGTAGCTCCATGCCGCGTTCTCAGCCAGCGTGGCGCCAACGCCGATGGACCAATAGGATGCCTTGCCTTTGACCGGACAATCGGCTTGCTGCGCGCTCGCAG
>JBGTCC010000397.1:0-3226 GCA_041749055.1 Thermodesulfobacteriota bacterium
TCATCACGATGGGCGTAAGATAGTGCGAAGCTTTGGGCAGCGTCAAGACTCGAAACGCGGGGATTTCCGCGGCGGCTTTGCTATCGTCGGTGAGGACGATGATTTTGCCGCCGCGCGACTCGACTTCCTTCAAATTGCTAATGGTTTTGTCGAAGTAACGGTCCCGCGGCGCCAGTACGACTACCGGCAGCTTCTCGTCGATCAAGGCGATCGGCCCATGCTTCATCTCACCGGCTGGATAGCCTTCGGCGTGGATGTAGGAAATCTCTTTCAGTTTGAGCGCCCCCTCCAGCGCAATCGGATAATTGATGCCGCGGCCGAGATACAGGAAGTCGCGGCTGTGGAGCAGATCGCGCGCCAATGTTTTGACTTCGGCTTCGAGCTTCAAGGCTTCTTCGATCCAGGCCGGCAGATGCATCAGATCGCGCAGCAATTTGCGCGCGTCGGCTGATTTGAGCTTGCCGTTCATCCGGCCAAGCGCGACGGCGAGCAGGTAAAGCGCGGTCAATTGGGTGGTAAACGCTTTGGTGCTGGCGACGCTGATCTCGGGGCCGGCGTGGGTATAAAGCACGCCATGGGATTTGCGTGGAATGGAGGAATCGATGACGTTGCAGATCGAAAGAATCTGCGCTCGCTTGGCGCGAGCGATATCGATGGCCGCCAAGGTATCCGCGGTCTCGCCGGACTGGCTCACCATCAACAAGATCGATTTAGGGTCCATCAACGGCGAGCGATAGCGAAACTCAGAACCGTAATCCACCTCGGCGGGAATGCCGGCAATCTCTTCAAGCAAAAACTTGCCGACCAAACAGGCATGCCAAGCAGTGCCGCAAGCGACTAAGTGTATCCGTTTGATCTGTTTCACCGCGCTGGCTTTGAGCTTGATATCTTCCAGCGCCACATTGCCGTCTTTGAGGGCGATGCGGCCGCGAAAGGTATCGGCCAAAGCGCGCGGCTGGTCATGGATCTCCTTGAGCATGAAATGCGCATAGCCGCCTTTTTGCGCCGCGATAGCATCCCAAGTGATCTGTTTCACCGGCCGCTTAACCGGCTTCCCCTTGCCGTCAAATAGGCGAAAGCCAGCAACGGTCACTTCACCGATCTCGCCGTCTTCGAGAAACGCCACTTTACGAGTGTAGTCGAGCAAAGCGGGAATATCGGAAGCGATAAACATCTCGCCATCGCCCGCGCCGATCACGATCGGCGGGGAATTTTTGGCGACGATCATGCGCGTCGGATCGCGCCGGTTGAGAAACAACAATGCATAGGAGCCGTGAATCTCGCGTAGCGTGCGCTGCACCGCGGCGAGAAAATCGACGCCGCGGGCAACCTTCTCGGCGACCAGGTGGGCGACGATCTCGGAATCGGTTTCCGAGCTAAAATCGGTGCCGCGCTTGATCAATTGCTGCTTCAACTCGAGATAATTCTCGATGATACCGTTGTGCACGACCACGATATCGCCGGCACTGTGCGGGTGGGCATTGTTCTCCGACGGCCGGCCATGGGTCGCCCAACGGGTGTGGCCAATGCCGATCGTTCCGGTCATCGGCTGGCGCTCCAGGATGGTGGCAAGATTATTGAGCTTGCCCTCGGCCCGGCGCACGGTCACCCGGCTGTTATGGAGCACGGCGATGCCCGCCGAGTCATAACCGCGGTATTCGAGCTTGCGTAAGCTTTCGAGGATCAGGGGTGCTGCGTCTCTTTGCCCAATGTAGCCGACGATTCCGCACATTAGGTTTTGGGTCCTTTCATCTGCTGGCGCTTCTGCTCGGTCCAGCCCTCGCGGATTTTTTCTTCGCGCGGGTTGAAGACCAGAGCGCCGGCCGGAACGTCATGGCGCACCGTACTGGCGGTGGCAACATAAACATCGTCGCCGAGGGTGATCGGCGCTACCAGCGTGGTATCGCTGCCAACCTGGACGCGGTCGCCGATCTTGCTTTGGTATTTTTGAAAGCCATCGTAATTACAGGTGATCGTTCCCGCGCCGATGTTGGTGTCCTGGCCGATGGTGACATCGCCCAAATAGGTTAAATGGTTCGCCTTGGTGCCATCGCCGATATGCGCCGCCTTGGCCTCGACGAAATTGCCGATATGAACATTGCGGCCGAGTTCAGTGCCCGGTCGCAGTTGCGCAAACGGACCGACGATCGCGCCGCCGCCGACCCGGCAAGCGGTGAGCATGACGGAGAACTTAAGCTGCACATCGTCGCCGATCTCAACGTCGGTAAGAAATGCCGTGCCGTCGATCTGGCAGCGCTCACCGATGATAGTTTCACCGCGCAATTGGGTGTTGGGACCGATCACGGTGTCTTTGCCGATGGTCACGCCCGCGTCGATATAAGTCGTAGCGGGATCTTTTAACGTCACGCCAGCGAGCATCCACCGGCGATTAATGCTCTCACGCAAGCTCTTTTCCATAAAAGCGAGTTCCTCTCGCGTATTCACGCCCATCATCTCGCGGGCATCGGCCACTTGCACGGTTTCGATGGTTTTCCCCTGAGCCAATCCAATGACGACAATATCCGGCAAATAATATTCACCCTGCCGATTGTCGTTTCTGACTGCCCCTAAAGCATCAAATAGAAACGCCGACGACGCGACATAGACGCCAGCATTCACTTCGAGAATCTGCCTTTGCCCGTCGCTGGCATCTTTCTCTTCAACAATACCGGTGACACGGCCGGAAGCGTCGCGCATCACCCGGCCATAACCTTGGGGCCGGTCGAGCGCAGCTGTGAGCAATGTCACGGCGGCTTGCCGGCTGCGATGCTTCTCAACCATGGCGCGCAATGTATCTTCTTCGATCAGCGGCACATCACCGCTAAGAATCAGCACTTCACCGGCGAAGCCGTCGAAGACTTCCTTGGCGCAGAGTACGGCATGGCCGGTTCCCAGCTGTTGATCTTGAATCGCCCACCCGACAGCAGCGCCATGATAAGCTTGCCGCACCGCCTCGGCGCCGTGACCGATGACAATCGCGACGCGCGCCGGTAAAAGCCGCTGCGCCATGGCCAAAGCATGGAGAAAGAGCGGGCGTCCAGCGATGGGATGGAGCACCTTGGGCAGAGCGGATTTCATCCGGGTACCCTGCCCAGCGGCCAAGAGAATGACACCAAGTTCCTGCATACTCCTCACATCCAAATCACAAGCTTGAATTATAAAGTAACTAGCGAGTCAATCAAAGCGAAGAATTTGCTTTGTTGGCGGCTTTCGGCAGGATCCAAGA
>JBGTCC010000398.1:0-11778 GCA_041749055.1 Thermodesulfobacteriota bacterium
AGCGGTGCTTGTTGAGCACCCGCAGCATCGGTTGGCGGTTTACGTCAAAGCCGGCGAAGGTGCCGGTGGCGGCGGCGTTACGCGCCGATTGCAAGTACCCCTGCCCGGACATCAACGCGGTCACAGCCGCCGCATAGGCGCGCCCGCCGTCGGAATCGTAGGGCAGACCGAGGGTCATCAGCAATGCGCCCAAGTTGGCATAGCCCAAGCCGAGTTCGCGAAACGCGTGGGCATTCGCGGTAATCTCGGCCGTCGGATAGGACGAATTGTCAATCAATATGTCTTGGGCAAGAATCACGATATCGACCGCGCGACGGAACGATTCGGTGTCAAACACGCCGTCTTCACGCAGATACTTGAGCAGATTGAGCGACGCCAGATTACACGCCGAGTTGTCCAGGTGCATATACTCGGAGCAGGGATTGGACGCGTTGATGCGCGCGGTATTTGAACAGGTATGCCAGTCGTTGATCGTGGTATCGTACTGCATGCCGGGATCGCCGCAGAAATAAGTGCTCTCGGCGATCATTTTCATCAAGTCGCGGGCCTTGAAGGTCTCGCAGACTTGGCCGCTGATGACAAATTTGGTCTGCCATTCGCGGTCTTCCTGTACCGCCTGCATGAACTCGTCGGTCACCCGCACCGAATTGTTGGCGTTTTGGAAAAACACGCTGCCATAGGCCGGACCGTCCAAGCTGGAATCGTAGCCGGCCTCGATCAGCGCCCAGGCCTTTTTCTCTTCCTCGACTTTGCATTTGACGAAATCTTCGATATCTGGGTGATCGACGTTCAAGACCACCATCTTGGCGGCGCGGCGGGTCTTGCCGCCTGACTTGATCACTCCCGCCGAGGCATCGGCGGCTTTCATGAACGACACCGGCCCGGAGGCCGTGCCGCCGCCGGCGAGCTGCTCCTTGGCGGAACGGATCTTCGACAAATTGACACCGGAACCGGAGCCGCCTTTAAAAATCACGCCTTCCTTGCGATACCAATCGAGAATCGAGTCCATGGTGTCCTCGACCGACAGAATGAAACAGGCCGAGCATTGAGGCTTTTCTTCGATGCCGCAATTGAACCACACCGGGCTGTTAAAACAGGCCTTCTGGTGCAGCATGATATGCGTCAACTCATCGGCGAACGCAGAGGCGTCCTCTTCGGTGGCGAAATAGCCATCTTTTTGGCCCCAGCCGGTGATCGTGTGCACCACCCGGCCGATCATTTGGCGTACGCTGGTTTCCCGCTGCGGCGTGCCCAACGGGCCGCGGAAATATTTCGACACCACCACCTGGGTCGCCATTAGCGACCAAAACTTAGGGATCTCGACGTTACTCTGTTCGAAGACTACTTTGCCCTTTTCGTTGGCGATGGTCGCGGTACGCTGTTCCCACTCCACCTCGTCATAAGGATTAACCCCAGCCCGGCTGAAGTAACGCGGAATTTTCAACCCAGCACGCGCCCGAACCGGCCGTTGACCGGCCGCCAATTCAGTCGCCTCAGATGTCAGAATTGCCATCGCTCCATCTCTCCCTTCTCCCTGGTATCGCCCAACATATGGTGTGAAACACTTAGATCAGCACTAGATTTTGTATTTTTAGAGACAATTGCCCTGGTTGTCAATCAAAATTTTCGGCAGCGGAATTTGTTGTGATTTTTCGCCACTTTTGACGAAATTACTAAACTTGCGGCAGCCCCACCCCGGCTAGCGTGGACGGCGCCGATCTGGTAGTTAAAAGAGCGAAAGTCTGACTTATGGCGCGAAGAGACCCACAGATCGAACGGTTGGGTGCGATGCTGGATACCGCGCTCAAGCGGCTCGACTTGGACTCGCGCTTGGCAGACTACGGCGTTTGGACGATCTGGAATCAAGCGGTCGGCACCGCCATCGCCCGTAACGCCCAACCGGAAAAGATCCGTAACGGCACCCTGATCGTCAAAGTATCCAGCCCGGTGTGGATGCAGCAACTCCAGTTCATGAAGGAAATGATCGCCGCCAAGCTCAACGAGCAACTCAAGAACAACGTCGTTAAAAATATTTTTTTCGTGGTCGGCCGAATCGACCTGCCGCCCGATGAAAGCACCGTTCAGCCGGCAGCCGCGCCGCCACGGCTGGTAGACGCCGGGTTCATCGAAACCATCGAAGATCCGGAAATCCGCGCCGCCTTCAAAAAACTCTTAAATAGTTTTGCCCGCCGTCCATGCAAGCCGGAATGAGTCCCATGGGGATATTCTCAAGCGACACCCGGCGGCAGTCTGCCGCTGGGATTGGCGATAGCGGCGACGATATTGGCGACTTCCTCGGAGTATTCCCTGCCCTTGCGATAGATCACGAGCGGCGGCTCGACCTCGATGCCGCTTCGGCCGCCTTTGACCGCTTCGACCAATATCAGCAGTGCCCCGTCCGCGGCGAAGGAATGGACCCAGCGCAGCCGTTTGGGCTCGAGACCGGCGCGGCGCAGGCTCACGAGCAACTCAACCGCCCGCTCGGCTGAGTAGATCAACGCTAGCCGCCCTTTTGGGCGAAGGAGATAAGCCGCGGCGGCAAGAAAATCTGTCAACCCGCCTTTGATCTCATGGCGCGCCAGCTGTTTCTCCCGATCAGGACTGATCCGGCCGCTGCTGGCCGGACGAAAGGGCGGATTGCTGACAACGACATCGAACGACGATGCCGTGAAGATTGAGCCAATCTCGCGCACATCGCCGGCGACAATTTCAACCCGATCATCGAGCCGGTTGAGGGCAACGCTGCGCTTAGCCCGCTCCGCCATCTCCGGTTGCACTTCCAAGCCGGTGAGCGATGCCAACGGATGCAAATGGCTCAACAACAGCGCGATCGGTCCATTGCCGGCGCCAAGATCGATGATCCGGTCGCAGCGCTTGACCGTGACAAAGTGCGCCAATAACAACGCGTCGAGAGAAAAACGGTAGCCCGTGCGACTCTGGTAAAGCCGTAGCGCGCCGTCGATTAAAGTATCCAACGTGTCTTCGCTCATAATGAATGAGAACGCGCCTTGCTTCGCCGGCGCGCCAGCGCGGATGTTTCGACTTGTTTAGTCGTGCTCGTGTTCAGCTCTGATTGAAAATTGCAAACTGCAAATTCCAGACTCAGCCGAGTTCCCGATTGGCAATCTGGAATTTGTGATTGGGAATTGTTTATTGCCCGCTGCGCTCGCAACCGCGGCGTAGTTGTTGCCAAACCTTGCAATGATGGTCGGTTTTCTATATTTACATCGAAAATGAAATTGCATTTTGTTTCATTGTAAACACTGATGATTTCTTTCTTCGGTCGCATCGGCCAAATCTCCCTCGAACGCGTCGCCGGAATGGGGAAAATGTTTAATTTCCTCCTGACCGCGATCATGCTGGCGTTCCGCCGTCCGGCTAAGCTTAACCTGATCGTCTACCACATCAAAACCATTGGCGTGGACTCGTTGTCGGTCGTCGCGTTATCGGGGTTCTTCACCGGCATGGTGATGGGCTTCCAAGGTTACTACAGCCTGCGCAAGTTCAGCGCTGAAAGTTTTCTCGGCTCAGCGGCTGCTCTGAGCCTGATACGCGAACTCGGGCCGGTATTGTGCGCCTTCATGGTTACCGGCCGAACCGGATCGGCCATGGCCGCTGAGTTGGGCACCATGCGCGCCACCGAACAGATCGACGCGCTGGATTCCATGGCGATCAACCCGGTGAAGTACTTGGTTTCACCGCGCATCATCGCCAGCCTGATCTCCCTGCCGTTACTTACCGCGATCTTCGACGTCATCGGCATCTTCGGTTCTTATTTGGTCGGAGTGTCGCTGTTGGGCGTCAGCTCGGGCAGTTTTTTTGCCGGCATCGAAAACAGCGTGGTGTTCCACGATATCTACAGCGGCTTTGTCAAATCGATTTCCTTCGGCCTGATCATCACCTGGATTTGTTGTTACAAGGGCTTTCACGCCCCGCCCATGGCCACCGGCGTCAGCCAAGCGACCACCGAATCGGTGGTTTTATCGTTTGTCTTCATTCTGGTCTGGGACTACTTCCTGACTTCCATCATGCTCTAGCGCCATGATCCAAGTCGCCAACCTATACAAGAGTTTTCACGGCCAGCAGGTCTTGCGCGGCGTGAATTTAGAGTTCACCTCCGGCAAGATCACCACCATCGTCGGCTCCAGCGGCTGCGGCAAAACCGTCTTGCTGAAACATTTGAACGCCCTCTTACTGCCCGATGCCGGCGAAGTTTTCGTCAACGGCGTCGACATTACCAAATTAAGCCAGAAAGAACTCTACGAAGTGCGCAGCAAGTTCGGCGTCTTGTTTCAAGGCGCCGCCCTGTTGGACTCGCTGAATGTATTCGACAATGTCGCCTTTCCCCTGCGCGAAAAAACCAGATTGACGGAAAGCGACATCAAGACGAAGGTCGATAGCCGGTTGGAGCAGGTCGGCCTGGGCAAGATGGGCAGCAAATTCCCCGCCGAACTGAGCGGCGGCATGAGGAAGCGCGCCGGTTTGGCGCGGGCGCTGATCATGGACCCGGAGATCGTCCTGTTCGACGAACCGACGACCGGCTTGGATCCGGTGTTGGCGACCAGTATTCACCAACTGATTGCCCGCACTCAGAACGAGTTTGGCTATACTGGAATCATTGTGAGTCATACCATCCCGCAAGTGTTTGAAATTTCAGACTACATTGCTATGCTCGCCGGCGGCATCATCGAAAACATTTCAGCGCCGGCGGAGTTTTGTGCATCGGCGAATCCAGTGGTACAGCAATTCATCCATGGGAAAACCGAAGGACCGATCCAAGTCCTCTAGGAGTTGCAACAGTGAATCATACCCGCACTGATATACTAGTCGGCATTTTTGTCCTGGTTGGCATTACCTGCCTGGGCTATCTCGCCATCCGTCTCGGCAAGCTTGAACTATTCGGTGCCCAGGGTTACGTGCTTTTCGCCGATTTTGCCTCAGTTGCCGGTTTAAAGCCCGGAGACCCCGTGGAGATCGCTGGTGTCAAAGTAGGCCGGGTCGAAGGCATGACCCTGGCCGAAGATAGGGCCCGCTTGACGCTCCGGTTTAACGACGGCGTCAAGCTCCAGGAAGATGTCATAGCCTCAGTTCGGGCGCGCGGCTTGATCGGCGATAAATTTGTCTTGGTATCGCCCGGCGCATCGGATAAAATCATCCCTGCTGGCGGGAAAATTCGCGAAACCGACTCCCCGCCGGATATTCCCGATTTGATCGGTAAAATAGTTGGCGGTGATCTGACGTCTAAAGGTGAAAAAAGAGATGAGACCTCTAAGTCTAAATAATCTAGCGAAGCTTCTATTAGCCCTAGGGTTTGCAGGAGTCACGCTGACCGCCTCCCCGGTCCGCGCCGGTGTGCCCACGGAACAGGTCAAGGCCACCGTCGATAAAGTTTTCTTAGTGCTCAGAGATCCTCGCTTGAAGCCGACGGGCAAACAATCCGAACGGCGCGAACAGCTGAAACAGGTGCTAGTTAGCCGGTTCAATTTTGCCGAGATGGCCAAGCGTTCTCTCGGCTCCAACTGGACCCGGCGCACGCCTCAAGAACAGGAAGAATTCGTGCGCCTGTTTACCGAGGTACTGGAACGCGCCTACGCCGACCTTATCGAATCATATAGCGACGAAAAAATCGTATACTTGAACGAAAAAATCGACGGCGGCTACGCCGACGTGAGCAGCAAAGTCGTCACCACCAAGGGCGAAGAATATTCGATCAACTACCGCGCCCAGTTGATCGGCAACGAGTGGAGGGTCTACGATGTCGTTGCCGAGAACATCAGCCTGGTAAATAACTACCGCTCGCAATTCAGCCGGGTGATCGCGAAAGCGTCCTACGAAGAGCTGGTGCGCCGGCTCAAAGACAAAAGCCAATTCGCCGGCCCGCCGAAAAAATAACGCGCGGGCGCCCTGCTTGTCACAGCCGTGATGCTCGGATTTGAGCGCGAGCCAAGAACGCTCTTTTCGTTCGGGGTGACGACGGTCGACAATCTGTCATTTCGAGCGCAGCGAAAAATCTTTCCTCCGCCGCGCCTCCGCCGCCAAATCAAACCGAATCCTTACTCGGCAAGCGCGAATTTACCGAAGCGCGCTTGACTGTGATACGCTAGACGCAGTATTGCCAACTCAACACAATCAGCGAAGGAGACTCGCCATGGCTACTATAATCGACTGGCACGCCCATCACACCGCGCCGGAAGTCGCCGAGCGCATCGGGCAATTGACCGGCAAGAAGCCGCATATCGACGCCTACGACTCCCCTGATCTGGCCCAGCGGGTCAAAGAAATGAACGACGCTGGCATCGACCTGCAGCTGATCTGCCAGGGAGCGGGCATCTACGCCGATCAGTTGACCGCTGCACAAGCTCTGGAGGTGATGCACCAGTCCAACGATATCTTGGCCCAGCGTATCGGGCCGCACAAAGACCGCCTGGGCGGCATCGCCGCCCTGTCGCTGAAAAATATCCCCGAGTCGGTGGTTGAAATCGACCGCATGGCCAGGCAAGGCTTTCGCGCTGTGCTCATGTATCCCCACGTGGACGGCGAGATGTTGGTCGACACCCCGGCCATGGAACCGCTCTACGCCAAGATCAACGCGCTTAAATTGCCGATCTTTCTCCATGGCGCCGGCACGGCGCAGAGCCCGTCGCTGAAAAAGCTTGAAGACGGCGGCGCCGGCGTCGCTTACGCCGTCTTATCTGACGGCGAAGTGGCCGAATGCTGCCTGCGCATGATCGCCAGCGGAGTATTCGACCGCCATGCCAATCTGCAAATCGTCATCCGCAGCTCCGGCGGCGGCATTCCGCTGTTGATGCACCGCTTCTTTTGGAAGCACAAAGGACCGCAAGGAGAGCAGAAGTATTCGGAAATCTTTCTCGAGCACTTTCTCATCGACTGCGCCAGCTCCGATGCCACGACGCTGGCTTTTCTGGTGCACAAGATGGGCGAGAACAATATCGTCTTCGGCTCGGATTACTGCGGCGGCCTGGGACCGCTGAGCAAAGCCTTCAACGCCGTAAACGGGCTGGCCAATCCCGACCATTTCAAAAGCTTCACGGCAAACAATTCGCGCCGGCTGCTGCATCTTTGAGTCTTAACCACGACTTGAACGATTTAAACGTGTTGAACGGCTTGAACAAGTTTAGTCAATAATGGCTGCACAATACGACCTCACCATCATCGGCGGCGGTATCCTGGGCCTGGCGACGGCGCTGAAAATCACCGCGGCCCATCCCAACATCAGGCTATTGCTGCTCGAGAAAGAAGCGCAACTGGCGCGCCATCAGACCGGCAACAACAGCGGCGTGATTCATTCCGGGCTGTACTACCGGCCGGGATCGTTGAAAGCCCAGAGCTGCGTCGGCGGCCGCACCGAGCTGATCGCCTTTTGCCAAGCCAACAACATCCCCTATGAAATCTGCGGCAAGGTCGTCGTCGCCACCAGCGAGGCCGAACTGCCGCGCCTGGAAGAACTGCACCGCCGCGGCCTCGCCAACAGCCTCAAAGGCATGGAGATCATCGGCCCGGAAAGACTAAAAGAGATCGAGCCCCACGCCAGCGGCATCAAAGCGCTCTACGTGCCCGAGACCGGCATCGTCGACTACCGCAAAGTCGCCGCCGCCTACGGCGAGAAAGTGCGCGACGCCAACGGCGACATTCGCTTGGGACAAAAAGTTGTCGGCATCCTGGAGCGCGGCGCAGAGATAATCCTAAAAACTTCCGGCGGCGATTACCGGACGAAACATCTGATCAACTGCGGCGGCCTGCAATCCGACATCGTCGCGCAGATGATGGGCGGCAAGAATCACGACAGCCAAGGCGAGGAGCACCGAATCATTCCGTTTCGCGGCGAGTATTACAAAATCGCCCCGGCGCGCGAACATCTGGTGAAAAATCTAATTTACCCGGTGCCGGACCCGACTTTTCCGTTTTTGGGCGTGCATTTCACGCGCATGGCGCGCGGCGGCGTCGAAGCCGGCCCCAACGCCGTGTTCGCCTATGCTCGCGAAGGCTATAGCCATAGCGACATCAATTTGAGTGACCTATGGCGCACCGTCTCGTTCAAAGGCTTCTGGGCGATCACCGGGAAATATTGGCAGACCGGTTTCGGCGAGCTCTACCGTTCGTTAAGTAAAAAAGCCTTCGTCCAGGCCCTGCAAAAACTCCTGCCGGAGATCGGCGCCAACGATCTCGTCCCCGGCGGCGCCGGCGTGCGCGCCCAAGCGGTCTCCGCCAGCGGCGCCCTGGTCGACGACTTCGTCATCAAAGAGAGCCAGAGTGCGATTCATGTCCTGAACGCGCCATCCCCCGGCGCCACAGCGTCGCTCGCCATCGGTCAGAGCATTTGCGCCATGGCTGAAAAAAGCTTTGGCTTGAAGTAACCCACGTACTCGTCATCTGCGATCGCACCGCGCGCATAGACGTATTGCCCTCGCGACAACTCCGCGCTATTCCCTGCGCTTGATCCTAGTCGAGGTAAACAACGGGATGACGGCGAGCGCCAAAGCAAAGAGGTAGGTCAGGTTCATCGCCGCCACGAACAAAGTGACATTCGCTGGGTCGGGCGTCGCGCCGGCGTCGCCGGTGTAGTAGCGAAACGCCAGGGTCAAGAAGATGCCGCTCAAGGAAATGCCGAGCATATGGCCGAGACCGAAAACCCCGTTGATGATACCGATCGCCGTGCCCCAAATTTCCTTGGGCAAGGCGCGGATCATCGCCGCCTGAGATGCCGTGTTGAAAAACGCCGACCCGATACCGGTAAGAGCTAATAAAATCGTCGGCAGCAGCCAGTGGGAATCGCTGCGCAGGTAGGCGCCGATGATAAAGCTCGCCATCAGCACCAGCACGCCGACGATCAAGAGAACGCGCGAACCGATGCGGTCGGTCAGCGCGCCGCTCAGCGGCGACAGCACCATGCTCAAGAGCGACGGCACCAGAAAGATCGTGCCAATAAAGGTCGGCGATAATTTGAGCACCTCTTGGAGATAAAAAGGCGTGATGAAGGTGGCAAGGCCCTGATTGATATTGCAGAACAACAGCCCCACCGAGCCGTAGCTGAAAACTTTGATGGAGAAAATAGAAAGATCGATGATTGGACTTTGCACGCGCTTTTCATGCGCGAGGAAAAGCCACAGTGCCGCGAGAAAGACCGCACCCAACCAAAGCTGGCTGCCGGTGCCGAGCACCTGCGCCACTTTCTGATCGAGCAAGAGCGTCGCTAGAACCGTCAAGGCAAAAAGCAGTAACCCTCCGCGGTAATCAATCGCTTGCTGGCGCGGCGGCTCCACGGCGGCGGCGCGTCCCGTCATCATACAGAGCGCCGCGCCCGCCAGACTCGGAACAAACAGTAGAAAAAAAATTCCGCGCCAATGCACCAGGTCGATGATCAGCCCGCCGATGGGTGGGCCGATAAAGAAGCCCAACTGATGCGACATCGCCATCAACCCCTGGGCTTTTCCTTCGGAACCCGCCGGCATCGCTTTGAAAGCGAGCGTGCGTCCCGAAGATTGAATCATCGCGCCGCCGATGCCCTGGAGGAAGCGGAACAGAATTAACTGCCAGATATTTTGTGAAAAGCCGCAGAGCAGCGAAGCCACCGCCATCACCCACATACCGACACCGTAGGTCCTGTGGTGGCCGTGAATATCACCCAGGCGGCCGCAGATCACACCCAGGCCTATGCCCGCCATTTGATAGACAATCAGCGCCCAGGAAATCCCCAACATGTCGGTATTGAGCGCCGTTGCCAAGGTCGGCACCGAGATCATGAAGACCCGGGCGGAAACTCCCGCGATGGTCACGCCCAAGATGGAATTGATGAGAACCAGACGGCGAATGGTGTCGCTGTTATGAGTCGATGACGGTGAAATCACGGGTCAGTGGCGGCAAAATCCTGTGCTGCGCAATAGTTAAACCACAGCAACGAAAGACTTTCTACCCACGCCACGCAGTAGAAGAGGAATTAGACCAGCTCAACGCGACAATTCGTTCACGCACTTAACTCCGACCGGCGTTGTCAATCTTGCATTCTCCATTTTCGATTTTTTTAATTGCCCGGCTTGAAAGTATCGCGGAACAGGGTCACGTACTTGTCGAAGTCGTCGATCGCCTGGGGCTCGAACGGGATCAATTTGTACGGCTTCAAGTAAGGCGCCGTGACATCCGGACGCGTCGGGATCCGACGGCTCGCGCGGATCGTCTCCATGCCGGCCCGCGACAAGAGAAAATCAAAAAACAGCGCCGAAGTGTAAAGACTGTTCCCGCTACTGGTGATCGCCGCGCCGACTTTTGAAATAGGGATGACACCGTCCAGCACCGACCATTCGACCGGTGCGCCGGTCGCTTTGGCGCGCTCCACGGTGTGCACTTGCAGCTCGGCGGCGAGGGGAAACTCGCCCGCCGCCATCAGCTGGCCGATCAGCGAATGGCCTTTGCGCCACTGCAGCTGTTGCGCCGCCAGTTGCTTCATAAAGTTGGCTGCGGCCTCCTTGCCATCGCGCTTTTCCAAATAATTGAGTGAGATCACGTACCAGTTGAAAGGCTCGTTATCCATCGCCATATTGCCCCTCCACCTGGGGTTGAGCAGATCTCTGTAAGACCGCGGCGCCTGATCCTTGGCCACCTGCTTGGTGTTGTAGCCCGGCACCCACGCCGAGGTGTACAGCCCGGTCCAGAAACCACGCGGATCTTTGGTCTCGGCGGGGTAGAAAGCATTCTCAACTGCTTCGTAGCGCAGCAAAAGTTTGCGCCGAATCATCAGCGACAGTTCGAGCTCTGGCAATGTGACGATGTCGGCTTTGAAAGCGTTGGCGCGGGACTCGGCGAGAATCCGTTCGAGCAACTTTTCACTCGACGAGCGGAAGTGGTCGATCTTGATCGCCGGGTGCTGCTCATTGAATTTCTTGCTCAGCGCCAGCGCATCTTCCGCTGTCGTACTCGAATACCAAACCAGCCCGCTCTCTTTCTTCGCCCCCTCGACCAAACGTCCCCGGCGCTCGGCCGCGGGCAATTTCCCCAACGCCGCCAGCGTCGACTCACGGGTTTGCGCACTCACAGTTGCACC
The DNA here is from genome assembly GCA_041749055.1 of Thermodesulfobacteriota bacterium. Lineage (GTDB taxonomy): Bacteria > Desulfobacterota > Binatia > UBA9968 > UBA9968 > DP-20. The sequence continues at coordinate 11,057 of JBGTCC010000398.1, forward strand.
CGAAAACAGCAACGAAACGATTCCAAACGACAACAACCAACGACTCATTTTCGACTCCAATCTTTTCTTTGCCGGCAATCCGCCTCCTCGCCCACACGTGGAAGAGGGCTAGGGTGAGGGTCTGCAAAATTGGCAAAGCATTAACAATTTTTCCAATCGAGTCAATCCACACTCTCGCCATTGCGCCGCCAAACTTGATTTCCCAAGGTGCGTCAAATATCGTGGAAAGACATTTTATGGAGGACACGAGCCGATGATCATCGAATATAAAGGCAAGCGACCGAACATTTCTCCGAGCGCCTTCATCGCGCCCACCGCGGTGATCATCGGCGATGTTACCATCGGCGACGAGGCGAGCATATGGTGGGGAGCGGTCTTGCGCTCGGATCAAAACGCCAATCCCATCGTCATCGGCGCACGCACCAGCGTGCAAGACAACTGCGTGATACATTCCGGCGAAGCGCCGACGATCATCGAACCAGACTGCACCATCGGCCATGGCGCCATCATGGAAGGTCCGCTGGTCAAGCGCGGCGCGATCATCGGCATGAACGTCACCCTGCTCGAACATGTCGAGATCGGCGAAGAAGCCCTGATCGGCGCCGGCAGCGTGGTAACGCCGCACACGATCATCCCGCCTCGGGTGCTCGCTGCGGGCGCGCCCGCCAAGGTCAAGAAGGAAATTACCGGCGAAGCGCTGCACTGGATCAAGATGGGCTCAA
>JBGTCC010000399.1:0-7297 GCA_041749055.1 Thermodesulfobacteriota bacterium
TGGAATCGACGACGTAAGTCACCGGCGCGGCGATGGTGCCGGCCCAGTGGCCCTCGTTTTCCGTGCCGCAGGCGCGGATTAGCGTCGCGTCGGGATCGCAGAGAATTCGCACTGGATACGGGTCGAGCGGAATATGCGGCCGGTCCTCCTGGCAATCGCGCGTGACCCGGTCGATTAACTTCTTGCCCTCCGCCGGCGCTTCGACGCTGATGCCGAGGATCTGCACCTTTCCCGCCAAGTATTTTTCCGACTCATAAACGAAGGCCGTCACCTGGGCCCGGCACCAGGGTCACCAGCGGCCGCGGTAGAAAAATAGCACCGTCGCCGGCGCATTTTTGAAAACCGCGGGAAAGTCAACGGCGACACCGTCGATGTCATGCAGCGTAGCGGCGGGAAAGTGATCCTCAATCATCAACTTAGCCATGATTTTGCCAACCTAGGAAAGATCTCGGACTCGGATTTTTCTCGCGCCAAGACGCAGGGCGCCACGTTCGAACAAGAATTTGTTCTCTTAAATCCTTTGCGCCTTAGCGAGAGATATTCCGAGATTAGGCGGTGCGCGAAGCGCCTACCAAAGTGTTCGTGTCCTTCGTGCCTTCGTGGTGAGCCAAAATTTTCCTTATTTGGCGCCGTGCAGCGCTTGGTAAACTTTTTCCGCCGTGATCGGCAGGCTGGTGATGCGCACGCCGCAGGCATCTTCGACGGCGTTGGCGATGGCTGCCGCCGTTGGAATATTGCCGGTCTCGCCGATCGGCATGCTGTCATAAGGGCCGGCTCCGTGCGGCGCTTCCGAAACCGAGCCTTTGAATACCGGAACATCCTTGATCGTGGGAATCTTGTACTCGCCGAAGTGGGTCGTCGCGACTTTACCGTCGTTGATGATCACTTCTTCCATCAGCGTGTAGCCGATGCCGGTCATGCTTGCGCCCTCGATCTGTCCCTGGTGCATCAGTGGATTGAGCACCGTGCCGGTGTTATGCGTCGAGGTGAATTTTTTGAGTTCCACCCGTCCGGTATCCGGGTCGACCTCGACTTCCGCCACTTGGACGCACATGGATGCCGCGTGGATCTTGGAATTATCGTTAAACGTCGCCTCGACTGCGATCGGCGCCCCTTTGGCCTTGACGATTTCACCATAGGTGAGTCGCCGTTCCATACGCGGATGCAAAGCCGCACCTTTTGCCAAGACGACCTGATCCGGTGTAGTGCCCATCTGATCGGCCGCCGCCTGTTTGATTGCAGCAACCGCCTTCAGCGCTGCCTCATAGCCGGCGTTGCCGTAGACCCGCGTCGCCCGGCTGCCGCCGACGCCCGTGTCTTTAGTTCCTTGCTGCGTGTCCAACTGTTGCACCCTGACCTGGCTCAATGGAATCTTGAGTTCCTCGGCGATGATTTCACTCAACACCGTGTACGTGCCCGCGCCTTGATCGGCCATGGCGGAGGAAATCGTCGCGACGCCTTTTACATCCAGCGAGATCGCAACCGTGCCGATACCGCCGGCGGGCGTCCACTGCACCAGAGCGATACCGCGCCCAACGTTTTTCGCCTTAGGTTTTTGATAGCCCGAGTCGTCCAGCGCTTTTTTGAGTGTCTCGTCGGTCTTAATATAGCTGTACTCCTCGCCGGTCGGATCGATATCGCCGTCGTGCATGAAGTTTTTCTGACGCAACTTGATCGGGTCCATGCCAAGCTTTTTGGCGATCATGTCCAACTGACTCTCATTGGCGAAGAATCCCTGGGGGTCGCCAGGCGAGCGCATATGGCCGCAGGGAATTTTATTGGTGTAGACCATATGTTCCTCGATAAATACGTGAGGAATCTTGTACGGCCCAGCGGACAGGTGCGGGCCATTGAGAAAGGCGTTGGGCTTAAATGCACCGTAGGCGCCGCTGTCGAAGATAAAGCTCATGCGGTGTGCGACCAGGGTGCCGTCTTTTTTTACGCCGGTTTTGACGTGGATGATTGACGCGTGCCGCGGATTGCCCGCGGTGAATTCCTCTTCGTAGTCCATCACCAGCTTGACCGGCCGTCCGGCCTTCTTGGACAAGAGATAAACCACGGCAAGATCCATGAAATCGCCCTTACCGCCGAAGTCGCCGCCGATATAGACAGGGTTAAAGTTGAGTTTTTCTTGCGGCAGCTTGAGGGCGTTGGCGACTTGTTCGCGCACTCCATAGGGCACTTTGCTGCACGACCAGAACTCCGCCGAACCGTCGGCCGCCGTGCTGACGACGCAGGAATGGGGCTCGATATAACTCTGATGCACCACCGGCGTGGTAAAAGTGTTTTCGACGATCACGTCCGCCTGGCGGAAGCCGGCCTCTGGATCGCCTTTGCCCCAAGTGACGTAGACAAAATCGTTGGTCGGCTCCTTGAGCGGATTGGGCAACCCTTTATAGTTCATGACATCGGGATGAAGGAGTTTCGCGCCCGGCTTGAGCGCCTCCACCGGGTCGAGCAGCGGCGAGGTCTCTTCATACTCGACTTCGATCAGATTCACCGCTTCCTCGGCGATGTCTTCGCTGTCCGCCGCCACCGCCACGACTTTTTCACCGATGAAGCGCACTTCGCCGTCGGCGAGGATCGGCATGTCATAGAGTCTACGGCCGATTTTTAAGCCCGTGCAATCCGCCCCCGTGATAATTGCGCGCACCCCTTTGAGCGCCGCCGCCTTGCCGGTGTCGATGCGCTTGATTTTTCCCGAAGCGATCGGACTACGCAGCAACTTGCCCCACAACATGCCCGGCAAGGTCGTGTCCGCCGCATATTTGGCTTGGCCGCTGACCTTGAGCTCGCCTTCGATTCTTGGGGTTGGATTGCCGACGACTTGTTTCGCTGATGCCATGGCTAAACCTCCTGCTGCGGTAAAACTGATAATCTTTTTATCTAGGGCGGAGTCCGCTTCGACCGGTCAAGTAACATGATCGCTCGAAGCGGAGCAAATTATCTGGCTCCCCGGGAGGGACTCGAACCCCCGACCCGGTGATTAACAGTCACCTGCTCTACCAACTGAGCTACCGGGGAAGCAAAAGAACAGGCACTTTTTTTAGCATACGATCCAAGGGAATTCTACATCGCTGTTGAATTAACAACGGCTGTTGGGGAGGGCATCTTGTCATGGGGTTTCCAAATGGGGCGAGCAGCCCCTTTGCGATATTCAAACGTCGGTGGGGTTAAAACCCTGCCCGCGAAGTGGCTCCGATTATCAATTGACGGCGATTTTCCCGAGCGCGTCGAGCATTTTTTGCTTGTGCGTCGCCGGCCAGTACAGCCGCTGGCAGCGGCCGCACCAAGAGAAGCACTCCTGGGTGGCGAAGACGTAGGGCGGCACCAGTTTTTCCACGGATTCCTTGGAGCGCGGCTGCAGTTCGGAGTTGCACACCAAACAACGGCTAAAAAGGCCCGCGCCAGGGTGCAAATTGTATGCGCCCATGACCTGGCGCAACTGTTCGACATAGTCGTTGCTGTCAATGAACAGAAACGGCGGCGGCTGTTTGCGCGCCAGGCTACGATCCCGCGTCAGAATCAACCGGCCATCGGCGCGCGCCGCGCGGATCAGCCCATGGCCGGAGAGATGGCGGCCATAAATAACATCATAGCCGAGGATGCGCAGCCATTTGGCGAGGCGGCCCAACATCCGGTCGACGGCGAAGGCGATCGGTTTGTTGCTCATAATTAGCGGATTTCTCGATTCACGTTGATTCACGAGCGCTGGGGCCTTACCATATCTAACCTGTGGTTGTTAAGCGATCGATATGGATTGGCATCGTACTTTTCTGGGCTGTGATGAACCTTCTCCTCATCAAACGCCAGAACGTCGCGCCGCCGCCGCTGCTGACGCTGCGCGGCACGGAGAAAATCACCGCAGGCAGCGAAGAATGGTGGGGCATCTTTTACCGCGGTGAAAAGATCGGCTACGCCTCCCAGTCGATCGTGCCGAAAATCAAAGGCTACAAGCTCAACGATTTTTCCCGGCTCAATTTGAATCTGTTGGGCACGGTCCAGCCCGCTGAGACCCGCTTGGAGATGGAAGCCAACGATGACTGGATCTTGGAGCGCTTCGACTTCGCCCTCAATTCCAAAGAGATCGGCTTCAAGGCGCGCGGCGCGGTGAAGGGCAACAAGCTGACCCTGGAAGTTGATTCTGCTGGCCACCGCTCGACCCGTGAGATCACCTTGACCCAGGCGCCCTATCTGCTCGCTTCGCTCAAGCCTTATGTCGTCACCCAGCAATTGGCGACCGGCAAGAAGTTTTACTTCTCGACCTTCGACCCGTCGACGCTGTCGCAGCAAGTTACCACCATCGTCATCGAAGGCCGCGAACAGATCCGCATCGGCAACCGCCTCGAACCGGCGATCAAAATGCGCCAAAGCTTCGGCGGCATTTCCGTGCTCTCTTGGGTCGACGTCCATGGCCGGACGATGAAAGAAGAATCGCCGGCGGGCATGTCGATGACCCGGCAGAGCCAACAGGAAGCGAAAAATCTGCCGTCGCGCTCCGTGCCACTCGACATGATCGCGCAAGCTTCGATTCCGGTGGCGACCCCCATCGCCGACGCCAAAAGGCTTTCGGCTCTTGAATTGAAGCTCGCCGGCGTCAACCTGGCGAATTTTGCCCTCGACGGCGGACGGCAAAAGCTCACCGGCGACCGCCTGGGAATAACCCGCGAAGATCTCACCGAGCTCAGCGCCACGGCGATTCCGGTCAAAGAGCCGCGACTGCAAACTTTCCTGCAGCCGACCGCGTTCATGCAGTCGGATCATCCAAGCATCAAAACTCTCGCCGCCCGCATTGTCGGCACGGAAACCAATGCCATGAAAGCGGCGGTGAAACTCAAAGACTGGGTCTATCGCGAACTCGCCAAGGAGCCCACCGTAAGTATTCCCAATGCGCTAGAAGTCCTGCAAGCGAAAAAAGGCGACTGCAACGAACATACCGTATTGTTCAACGCGCTCGCCCGCGCCGCCGGCATCCCAGCGAAAACCGTTGTCGGCGTCGTCTATCTGCGCGGCGCGTTTTACTATCACGCATGGTCCGAAGTCTGGCTCGGCCGCTGGGTCGCCCTCGATTCCGTGCTGAACCAATTCCCAGCCGACGTCACCCATGTGAAATTTCTCGAAGGCGAGATCGACCGGCAGATCGATATTTTGCAGTTGATCGGCAATCTCAAAATCGAAGTCCTATGAGCTCGTGCCGCTCCCTAATCCGACAATCCAAAAGCGGCCCCGCAGACGAAAATTCAAAATTGTATGATTCAACTCATCAATCTAAGTAAGCACTACGGCAAACTCGCCGCGGTAGATAACTTAAACCTTGAAGTCGCGCCCGGCGAGATCTTCGGTTTTCTCGGCCCCAACGGCGCCGGCAAAACCACAACGATCCGCTGCATGATGGGTATTGTCAAAGCGACCTCGGGACAAATTCTGCTCGACGGCCACGACATAGCCGGCGACGCCCAGAAGGCTAAGGCGATCTCCGGCTTTATTCCCGACCGGCCGTTCATTTATGAGAAGCTCAGCGGCCGTGAGTTTTTGCACTTCGTCGGCAAGCTTCATCGGGTCGACTCAGCGCGGTTAAACAGGCGCATCGCGGAACTATTGGAGCATATGGAATTGACTCCGTGGCAGGACGATTTGGTCGAAAGTTACTCCCACGGCATGAAGCAGCGTCTGGTGGTTTGCGGCGCGCTGATTCACGAGCCCAAGATTCTGGTCGTCGACGAACCGATGGTCGGCATGGACCCCAAAGGCGCGCGCACTCTCAAAGATCTGTTCCGCGCCCTGGCCAAGAACGGCACGACGGTTTTTCTCTCGACTCACAGCATCGCCGTCGCCGAAGAAATTTGCCATCGCATTGGCATCATTCGCACAGGCCGCTTGATCGCCTGCGGCTCCATGAGCGAGATCCACGCGCAAACAGGCGGCGACGGTGAGGGCAATCTCGAAAGCGCTTTTTTAGAACTCACCCGCGAGCAGGACATGGCAGTGCCGGCCGCCCAAGCGCTCTGACATGAGTTCCGTCGCCCTACTGCTCTCGCCGCTTTGGCTGACCTGGAAAAACAGTTTTTTCCGCGGCAGCCACTCCTGGACGCGAAGGCTCTCGCTGGCATTGCTCGCCGGACTGTTTTGGATCGGGACTTACCTGGTAGTGCGCCGGGTCCTGCGCTACTTCGAAACCGTCTATGAACTCGGCCCCGCCCTCGCTTATCAATTGCTGTTAATCATATTGCTGACCTTCCTGTCGATGCTGCTGTTCAGCAATCTGGTGGCGGCGCTGTCGACTTTTTTTCTCGCCCGCGATCTCGACTTAATCCACGCCGCGCCGGTGGCGCCCAATTCATTTTTCTTCGCCCGCTTGATCGCCACAACGATCAATTCGTCGTGGATGGTATTGTTCTTTTCGCTGCCGATCTTCGCCGCCTACGGTTCGGTGTTCGGTGGTGGCATCCAACTATATCTCTGGATTGCAATAATTTTGCCGCTGTTTTTGCTCATTCCGGCGGCCATCGGCGCGTTGATCACCCATCTGTTGGTCTACGCCATGCCGGCCAAGCGCATCCGCGACCTGCTCTTTTTCATCGGCCTGTTCGCGTTTCTGATCATGTATTTCCTGTTTCGCTTCGCCCAACCCGAGCGCTTGGTGCAGCCGGAGTCGTTCGGCAATTTCATGCAGTTCCTCAGCGCCATGGAGACGCCGTCGTCGTCTTACTTGCCGAGCAGTTGGTTGGCGGAAATCCTCGCCGGGACATTGTTCAAGCGCGACACCGATCAGGGCTTCTTCTTCGCGCTGCTCACGAGCTACGCGATGTTTCTGCCGCTAGCGGCCAGCTGGTGTTCCAGCGCGGTCTATCTCGACGGCTGGTCGAAAGCCCAGGAGTCGCGCCAAGGCCGGCGCAAGCTCGCCTGGCTCGACCGTCTGCTCGATGTGATAACCCGACCCTTCCCGGCGATCACCCGCGCCGTCATGGTCAAGGACATCAAGACCTTCCTGCGCGATACCACCCAATGGTCGCAGCTATTCTTATTGGCCGCCCTGATCGTCGTCTATGTTTACAACTTCAAAGTCCTGCCCCTCGATCGCTCGCCGATGCCGGCGGGAACCATCCGCACCATCGTCTCCTTCGCCAACTTGGGCTTAGCTGGATTCGTACTAAGCGCCGTCGCTATCCGCTTCGCCTTTCCCGCCGTGAGCTTGGAAGGCAAAGCCTTTTGGCTGCTGCAAACCGCGCCGATTTCCTTGAGAGCATTATTGTGGAGCAAGTTTTGGCTGAACTTCATACCGCTCGTATTCCTCGGC
>JBGTCC010000400.1:0-10515 GCA_041749055.1 Thermodesulfobacteriota bacterium
CTCAGCGCCTACCGCGTCGTCATGTTCGCGACTCACGGCTTGGTGCCGGGGGAGCTGCCGGAATTGAACCAACCGGCGTTGGCTCTCAGCAATCCGGCTATTACCGGAGAGAAAGACGACGGCCTGCTCACACTAGCGGAAATACTCGGCCTCAAGCTGCGCGCCGATTGGGTTGTCTTATCGGCCTGCAACACCGCATCCGCCGACGGCCAGGCCTCCGAAGCGGTCTCAGGCCTGGGCCGCGCATTCTTCTTCGCTGGGGCGAAAGCACTGCTGGTTTCCCACTGGCCGGTGGAAACCGTCTCGGCAAAACTTCTCACGACGGCATTGTTCAAACGACAATCTAGCGATGCAAAAACCAGCCGCGCTCAGGCGGTGCGCGAAGCTTCGCTCGCGGTTATGCAACAATCCGCGGGCAAGTCCTACAGCTACGCCCACCCGATGTTCTGGGCACCCTTCGTCGTCTTCGGTGACGGCGGGTAGCCAATCTCTGAGAGAAAATCAGCCATCAAGTTTTGCATCATGGGGTCGATAATGCACAGCAATATAATAGTCCTGACAATCGCGCTGACAATCGCGGGCAGCAATGGTCGCCTATTCGCTGCGGCCGCACCGAGCACTGAACAATCCACAAGGTCCCAGGCCATACTCGAAGCTCCGCCGCCGGACCCGAACAACACACCGAAGGCAGAGTTGGTAAAAATCTATCTGGGACGGGCTCAAGCCGCTGGCGCGCTGCGCGACACAGAAAGGCAAGCACGCGAGTTCAACGAAGGCATTCGCGTCGTCGGTCCGAAAGATCCGCTGTCGTATTCGCTTTACGACTCAGCGGCACGGACATTGGTCGATACCGGCGATTGGCGCGCGGCGAGAACCATGCGCGAAAACGCCCTTCAAGTCACCACCGACCGTGGCAGAAAATTTTTTCAGGCAAACTTCCTGGCGGGCATCGCGGTGCGCCTGCTCGACCGGGAAGGTGGCAAACGGTATCTCGCCACGGCGGAAGAATTATTCGCCGCGGTCCGAGCTACGAATCGGGACTGGGCGCAGTTTCGCGACCTCTGGGAAGCAGTTCTGAGCGATGCCAAAGGTAACGTAAATGCCATGCTTGGCTTCCCTAAAGATGCCGAAACGGACTACCGTACTTGCGTCACGGCCATCCGTTCCTACCTTGAGAAGAATCGTAAAGACGCCGACATCTGGTACCCCTATCTGCCGCGCTGTCTGAGCCGGGCGATGGAACATGCCGCCATTGTCGGTAAAGTTCGCGAAGCCGGCGCCTACATTAACGACGCCCGCGAAGCCGCGCGGGTTGTCGCCCAGAAGCAACAGCGCGACAGTTTCGAAGCGTCGGCGGTGTCCCGTTCGATAGCGCGAGTTTATTTGGAGCAAGGATTGATTCGTGAAGCGACAAGCCTAATTGAAACATCCATCGCCCAGTTGCAGAGAATACCCGGCGGCGAGGGTGGCGTTCAAGTTGCCGACATGCGCCTGCTGTTGGCGCAGGGCGAGATGGCCCAGAGCAATTGGCTCAAAGCGGACGAGATCTTCAAATCCTGGCGCGACGGCCAACGGTCGAATAAGCAGCAAAGTGCCCTGACGGGAACCATCTCTCCCGAGTGGGGTTACGTCATGCTGCGCCTCGGCCGCACAGAGGAAGCGATGGCGATGCTGCGCGCGATCCTCAAGTTCAGGGAAGGCAACGACGATGAAGGTTCGGTCCGGCTCTGGGATGGCCGGGCGTTTCACGCCCTCGGCCTCGGCGCAATCGGCCAAAGAGAGGCTGCGATTAAAACGCTGTCGGCGGCGATCCCGAAGATCTTAGAATTACGCCGGGACAAGAATACTGCCGGCGAAGACGGTTATCTTTCCTCGGCGCGGCTCAATTGGTTTTTGGATGGCTACATCGCCTTGCTGGCCGACATGCACCAAAAGGGCGCGCGCGTAGAAGGAATTGAGCCCGCCGCCGAAGCTTTTCGCATGGCTGACGTGGCGCGCGGCAGCAAAGTTCAGAAGGCGCTCTCGGCGGCCATCGTGCGCGCCGGCAACAACGACCCAGAAGCCGCCGCGGCAATGCGGCGCGCGCAAGATCTAGAACATGCCGTCAAAGTTGCATCCGAATCGCTGACCATCCTCCAAGGCTCCGAGAATAGTCCGGAAAAGCCACAGTCTATGGCCAAAGCGCAAGCGGAACTCGTCCGTCTGCGCCAAGACAATGAAAAAGCCCAAGCCGAGCTGCGGCTCAAGATGCCCAACTACGTCGAGCTCATGGAGCCAAAAACCCAGACGATAGCCGACACACAAAAACTCCTGCGCGCCGATGAAACGCTGATTTCTCTGTACACGACGCAAGACAAGACTCTGGTTTGGGCTGTGAAAGCAAACGGGCAAGCGTCGTTCAGTGTCGTCGATTTGCCGCAGGCGTCACTGGTTGAAAGCGTTGCCCGGCTGAGAAAAGCCCTCGACCCGAGCGACGTAGATATTAACAAACTTCCGGCCTTCGAGTACGGCACCGCCTACGAGCTCTATCGCAAATTGCTGGCTCCCGTGGAGGCTGGATGGAAAGGCGCTAGGGAGTTGATCATCGTTTCGCACGGTGCTTTGAGTGAAATTCCGCTTTCCGTGCTGGTCACAACACCTTTCAAGCCGACCAAGACCAGCCGGAGCACCACTCCGTTCGCGGAGCATGGCGAGGCACCCTGGCTGCTCAAGCAAGTAGCGATCTCTTATCTGCCGTCGCTCAGCGCCTTATCGAGTCTCAGAACCACGGCGTCGCAACCGGCGGCGAAAAGTTTTATCGGCTTCGGCGATCCCTGGTTCAAAGCAAACCAGGCGCCGAGCGGCGTCTCAACCTCGGTGGCGTCGCGCGGAATCGTGCGGCGTAATGCAATGGCGCTAGGAGCACCGGCGAACACCGGGCAAGGACAACGGCGATCGAGCAATCTCGAACTGCTCGAACCCTTGCCCGACACCTCCGAGGAAGTCCGCGACATCGCCAAGATATTGCGCGCAGACGCCGGCAACGATGTTCATCTCGGCAAGGGCGCCTCGGAACAGTTCGTCAAACAATTGGATCTCTCTCAATACCGCGTCGTCATGTTCGCCACCCACGGCCTGGTCGCCGGTGAATTGCCGGAGCTCTCCCAGCCGGCTCTAGCGCTGAGCAATCCGACACTCACCGATGAAAAAGACGATGGCTTGCTGACCCTCGCCGAGATACTCGAATTGAAGCTGCGCGCCGATTGGGTTGTCTTATCGGCCTGCAACACCGCATCCGCCGACGGCCAAGCCTCCGAAGCAGTTTCTGGTCTTGGCCGTGCATTCTTCTTCGCCGGCGCCAAAGCTTTGCTGGTTTCCCACTGGCCGGTGGAAACCGTCTCGGCAAAACTTCTCACGACCGAATTGTTCAAACGACAATCTAGCGATGCAAAAATCAGCCGCGCCCAGGCGCTCCGCGAAGCTTCGCTCGCGGTCATGCTGCAATCCGCGGGCAAGTCCTATAGCTACGCTCACCCGATGTTTTGGGCACCCTTCGTCGTCTTCGGAGACGGTGGTTAAGCCGCAAATTTTCGCTGCTTGCAAAGCTATTCAGCAATCAAGTCGAACCGGCAGGCCCGATGGTTTCACCAGAACAACTCGCCGATCTCCTCACCATGCCATTTTTCGCCGGGCTCACTCCGGCGACTGTCAACCAACTGCAAACTGATTTGGAGCCGGTCCATCTACCCGGTGGGGCGTTGTTGTTTGCCGCCGGCGCCGCCGGTGATTCCATGTATGTCGTCCTGTCCGGGCGATTACGCGTCACCATCGACCGGGACGATGGCACAACGCAATCGCTCCGCGAACTGGCACGCGGCAACACCGTCGGTGAACTGGCGCTTCTGACCGGCGAATCACGTTCGGCGTCGGTCTGGGCGATCCGCGACAGCGAACTGGTCAAAATTTCCCAGACCGCCTTCGAGAGCGCGGTCAAATCGGATCCCAAACTGATCCGTCAAATCGCCGTGCAACTGGCCGGCCACGAACGACAGGGGCGCGACGCGATCTTATTGAGGCGCAATCTTCGCACCATCGCGCTGGTGCCAGCCGCAGACCATGTCCGCCTAGGTGAGTTTGCCGCGGCACTGACGGCGGCGATGCAAACTGCCGGTGCGACGCTCTGCCTGCGCCAAGAAACCTTGCCAGCCGGGCGCGGGGTAATCGATCAAACAGCGTCGCTCGCTCACGGCACTGGACAGTTAAGCGCCCAGCTAAGCAGTTTGGAAACCAACCACCGCTTCGTCGTCTATGAAGCCGAATCGGAACTCTCCTCATGGAGCCAGCTGTGCATTCGCCAAGCCGATTTGATCCTGGTGGTCGGCAGCGCCGACAGCGCGCCGGGTATTTCGCAATTGCACGGCCTGCGTCGCTATTTATCCGAGAACCGAATCGCCACCGCCGTCGAATTGGTCTTACTCCATGAACCGCGATTTATTGAACGCGCCGAGACCGCGCGCTGGCGCGCGACGCTGGATTTCGCCGCGCATTATCATATCGCACAGTCGCAGACGGGCGACATCGACAGGTTGGTGCGCAATTTCACCGGCACCGCCTTGGGGCTGGTGCTGAGCGGCGGCGGCGCCCGCGGCTTCGCCCATATCGGCGTCATCCGTGCGCTCAACGAACGACATATTCCCATCGACTTCATCGGCGGCACCAGCATGGGCGCGGTGATCGCCGCCCAATACGCGCTCGGCTGGGATTGGCAGACCATGGCACGGGTCAATCGCGACGAATGGCCGCGCTGCCATCCGCAGAAGAATTACACGCTGCCACTGATCGCGATCAATTCCGGCAAACGCATGGACCAGATGCTGTTAAGAATGCTCGGTGACGCAACGATCGAAGATCTGCGCACCGACTTCTTTTGCGTGTCGACCAACCTGACCCGCGCCGAAGCGAAGATCCATCGGCAAGGTTCGTTATGGAAAGCCGTCCGTGCCAGCGTGTCGATTCCAGGCATCGGCCCGCCGGCCATTGAGAATGGCGAAATCTTCGTTGACGGCGGCTTGGTCGATAACCTTCCAGTCGCGGCGATGAAAAAACTTTGCCAAGGGCAAGTCTTCGCCGTCGACGTCAGCGAGCAAGCCGAGTTCAAGAGCGTGCTGGCGCAAAGCTACAGCGTGTCGGGTTGGAAATTGCTCTGGCAGCGGCTCAATCCCTTTGTCCTCACACCCGACCTGCCGAATATTTTGAATACGTTGTACCGCACCACCACGGTCGCCGGCGTGCGCGCCATCGAGAGCGCCAAAGCGCAGGCCGATCGATGCTTCGAGCCGCCGGTGCGCCAGTTCGGTGTTTTCGATTGGCACAGCGTCGATGCCATCGTCGACGCCGGTTATCGATATACTTTGAGCAAACTCGATGAGCGCGGCAGTGAAAAAACTTGATGGCGGATGGGGAAGCCACGCGGCTCAATCGATCGGCCCATAGATCGTGTCAACAATCGCGTCGGTGAGATCCTCGGTGGCACCGTCAAAAAGTATCTGCCCATCTTTCAATCCGATCACCCGGTCGGCGTACTCGCGGGTGAGTTCCAAGGTATGCAAACTCACTAACGCGGTGATGCCGTCCTCGCGGCAGACCCGCTTGAGAATATCGAGCACCACCCGCGAAAGCTTCGGATCGAGGCTGGAAACCGGCTCGTCGGCCAGGATAATCGCCGGCTCTTGCATCAAGGTTCGCGCGATGGCAACGCGCTGCTGTTCGCCGCCGGACAGTTCGTCGGCGCGCTTGTAGGCATGGTCGAGCAATCCGACTCGCTTCAAGTTCACCAGCGCGCGGCGTCGTTCTTCCCGGGAGAAAATCCGCAGCGTGCTGCGCCAAGCCGGTTGGTAGCCCAACCCGCCGGAGAGCACGTTGTCGATGACGGTTAGGCGCTTGACGATATTGATCTGCTGAAAGATCATGCCGATGCGGCGCCGCACATGGCGCAGTCGCGAGTGAGAAAGCTTGAGAATATCGATGATGCCGTTGCTCTTGCCGCCGAGCAGCGCCGCCGGCGCGATAATCGCGCCGGCGTTGACCTCGATCAAGCGGTTGATACTGCGCAGCAAGGTCGACTTACCCGAACCGGATAGACCGATCACGCCAACAAACTCCCCCTGCTCGATTTTGAGATCGACGCCGCGCAGCACCGGCACGGAGTCGCTGTAGGAAGTATGGAGGTCGCGGATCTCGAGGATGTTCACGGCTTCTTTTTCTGCAGCGCTTCTTTGAGCGGGATGCCGGCGTCGACGAACGCCCGGCGTACCGAATCGTAATCCTTATCCGTGGCGCTGACGAAGCCGTCGATCTGATAGAGCTCGCGCAGCATTTTTTTGCCCTGGGGATCGCGCGAGAGCTCGATAAAGACATTTTCAATCTTTTTCGCCAGGCGCTCGTCGAGATTGCCGTTGATGACGAGATTGTCCGCCGGTATCGGCTCGGAGAACGCTATGACGTGAATTTTTTTGACGTCTTCGGGATTTTTCAGGTAACGCATCCACGCCGTGTCTTTGCTGTCCGGCGAGTTCGCATAGGTGGCGCCGGCGTCGACTTTGCCGTTGAGCACCGCCAGCACCGTGGCGTCGTGGCCGCCGGAGTAAAGCACCCGCTTGAAATCGCGCACCGGGTCGATGCCGCGCTCCTTGAACATCTTGCGCGGAAACACATGGCCGGTGGTCGAGAGCGCGTCGCCGAAGGCAAAGCTCTTGCCGCGCAGCTCGTCGAGGGACTTGATGCCGCTGTCGGCGCGGGTAATGATCGCCGCGTAATAGGAGGGAATGCCCTTGCGCTCCGACTTGAGCACGACCTTGACGTTGGTTTCGTTTTTGGCAAGCACGTAGGACGCCGGCGTCAGGAACGCGACATCGAGCTTGTTGGCGCGCAGCGCTTCGATGACGCCGGTATAATCGGTGGCGACGAACGGCTGGACTTCCATGGCCAATTCCCGGCGCAGGATCTCGACGATCGGCTGGGCATTCTGCATCACCTGCGCGGCATCCTCTGACGGCACGAAACCGACGCGCAGCACCCTGGCCGTATTGGCGGCATCGCCGCAGGCGGACAACAATCCCAACCAGAGCGCGAGAGCGGCAATCAGTAATCGGTGCGTCATAGGCCGTACCATTGATACTGAAAGCGCCCCCGGGGTGCAATCGTCTTGCTTTCCCGCGCGCCGGTGTTAGAAAAATGACGTGCATCGATTGAGTCTTACGTGCTTGCTGGTGATTATCATCACGCTGTCAGGCTGCGCCAACACGACGACGCTGTCGATGCGCGACTTGAGCCGGCTTCCCGAAGCGAGCACTAACGGATTTCTTTTCGCCAGCGCCGACGGCATAGCCGAAGCCTATATCACCCGGCCGCGCGGCCGGGGTCCGTTTCCGCTCATGGTGATGCTGCACGGCCATAGCTGGGTCGGCATCGGCGCTCGCCGGTTACTGCCCGCGGCGCAATTTTTCGCCGGCGAACTTTGCTACGCCACATTGGCGTTATCGCTGCCCGGCTATGGCCGCACCGAAATCGCCGGCGGGCCGACGGCGCCAACCACCCGGGCAGTGGTTCTCGACGCTATTGCGTTGGCTCGACAACTGCCCTGGGTCGATGCCAAGAGACTCTATTTATATGGATTTTCCCGCGGCGCCGTCGTCGCCACCGCTCTGATCAATCAAATCGAAGCGGTCAAAGGCGTGCTACTGCTAGCCGGCGCCTACGACCTGCCGCGGCTCTATCGAGACACGCACAGCATTTGGATTCGCAAACTGCTCAACCCCAACGGCGATGCCGCGCCGAAGCTACAAAACTATTTGCCTGAAACCGAACGCTGGAGCGCGCCGACCTTGATCCTGCATGGCACCGAGGACGACGTGATTCCAGTTTCCCAAGCCAATCTACTGCGCGATCAGCTGCAAGGCTTCGGTAAACCGCACCGGCTGGTTTTGCTTACCGACCGCGGCCATTGGTTGAGGCTCGACGAGATTAAACAACCTGCGGTGAGTTTTTTGCGCGCGAACGGCGGCTCAGCCTGTTCGACTAACGATCCTTGATCTCTTCGAGAAGCTGCTCGGCTTGCAGCTTGTGCCGGGCATCGTCCGAGAACCGCCCTGGCAGTTCGGGTATCGAATTGAGCAACGCGCGCGCCGGCTGCCATTGGCCATTGGCGACGTGACTGCGCGCCAGCTCGAGACGCGAAACGATAATCGTCGGATTCAACGCTACCGCTTTCTTCAAATACTCGATGGATTTTTCCAGGCTGCCCATGGGCAAGCTTTTACCGTAGAGCACCGAAGCGAATATGCGGCTGCCGTTGCCGATCTCCGCAACCTTGCGGTGCCAAACTCCATAGAGGTGATAAGCCGAACCATTTTGGGGATCGAGAGCGATGGACTTCTCCACCGCGTCGCGAATCTCAGTCGACAAATCGACTTGTTTAGATACCGGCGACACCATGGCGATCTTGCCTACCGCCGCGGCGACCCAGAAATGGCTCCAGGTCGAGTTGGGTTCGATGCGCACCGCCTTGCGCGCATAATCTTGGGCCACCGAGTATTCTTTAAACTTGCGCTCCTTCCAGTCGGCGCTGCTCTCCGGAATCGAATCGCCGATATCGATTTGGGCGCGGGCGAGCTTGACCAAAGCCTGGAAATTGCCCGCGTCGGCGTGAAGAATTTTGCGCAGCTCATGGGCTGCTTCTCTGGGCTTGAACTGGGCGTAAAACAGATCGGCGCTTTTGTGCAGCTGCGAGATATCGACGCCCTCCGGGCGGCAACACCCAGCTCTTGGCTCCTCGCTGACGAGGGTTTCCGTCGCCTGCACGGAGGCCGTAATAGCTAGACAAGTAAGAATGACTACGCTCAACTGCAGCATACCGCACCGTCGACCTTTATCTTAATGGTATCGGGTTACCCGCTTCGTCGACGGCGACGTAGATCACTTCAGCTTCGGTCACCTTCACAACTAGCGCCGGCTCCTTGGCCCGCTCCGCCGCGACGCTGACCTTCACCGTCACCGAAGTCTTCCCTTCGCGTATCACCGAAGCATAAAAACTCACGACATCGCCGACATACACCGGGGCGATGAATTCGACTTCGCGCATCGCCCGAGTGACGAAATTTCGCGCGGCCCGCCGCGCCGCGGCGATCCCCCCAGCCAAGTCGATATGACTCAAGATCACGCCGCCGAAGATTGTGCCGCGCGCATTGGTATCCCGCGGCAGCATGGTCACCCGCAGTGTCGGCTCGGGAGCCTCAGCCATTTCAATCTTTTAAACAAATAGAGCGGTGAAATTCAACTGAAAAACGCAAAACCTCAAACTGGATAGAGCCAGCCGGCGTATTTTTCCGCGGCCTTGCCTTTGATGACATCGAAGAAGGCATTTTGAATATCCTCGGTCACCGGGCCGCGCCGGCCGGCGCCGACCTGGCGGTCGTCGACTTCGCGGATCGGCGTTAGCTCGGCCGCCGTACCGGTAAAAAACGCTTCGTCAGCGATGTAGATCTCATCGCGGGTGAAGCGTTCCTCGACGACCTGGTAACCTTTGTCGCGCGCCAAGGTGATGATCGATTCCCGCGTGATCCCCGGCAGGATCGATGTCAACGGCGTGGTTTTGATTTTGCCGTGGCGCACGATGAAAATATTCTCGCCGCTCGCTTCCGAGACATAGCCTTCGGTGTCGAGCATGATCGCTTCGTCGTAGCCGGACTTTTTCACTTCAGCTTTGGCGAGCACCGAATTGACGTAGTTCGCCGAAGTCTTGCTCTTGGTCATAGTCGCGTTGACATGGTGCCGGGTGTAGGACGACACCTTGGCGCGAATGCCGTTCTTGATACCCTCGTCGCCCAGATAGGCGCCCCACGGCCACACGGCGATACACACATTGACCGGATTGTTGGGTGCGTAAATTCCCAATTCGCCGAGACCGAGAAAGGCCAACGGCCGAATGTAGCAGGCTTTGAGCTTGTTGGCGCGGATCACCTGCACCGTCGCCTGGCACATCTGCTCGACCGAATAGGGCAGCGGGAAACCCAAAATCTTCCCTGAGTCGGCGAGCCGCCGCATATGTTCTTGCAGGCGAAATACCGCCGAGCGGCCGTCGGCCAGTTCGTAGCAGCGGATACCTTCAAAATAACCCGTGCCGTAATGCAAGCCATGGGAAAGCACATGGATCTTAGCGTCCTCCCACGGCACCAGCGCACCGTCCATCCAGATTTTTTCGGTTTTGAGCGACATAACTATTCTCTCGAAATATTGTCTCCAACAAATTTTCCGCCATTGTACGTGCCGCGGCGGTCATCATCAAGTGTGTAAAAAATTGCATTAAAAAAGGCCACCCGGTCGCCCGCGGTGGCCTTGACGGTTAAGCGAAAAACTACAACCCCTTTTTGAGCACCGGCGCGGCTTTAAAACCTACGGTGCGGCTCGCTTTGATGCTGATCACTTCGCCAGTCTGCGGATTGATGCCCTTGCGCGCCTTGCGCGCGCGCACGGTGAACG
>JBGTCC010000401.1:0-5058 GCA_041749055.1 Thermodesulfobacteriota bacterium
CTCACATCCTTTGCTGGCGCCATCGTGTGTGCAATTCATATTCTAATGCTCATTGCATTTTGGATCGGATCCTTGGGCCTTATGATCGTCACTCTTCACACTGGCGCGATTCAATCCATAGTATTGGTTGTTTTTGGTACCTTAACTTGGCTCTTTTTTTATCGAGCGGCTCTCCCTGCACACCGCGATGCCGGTGCCGCGTTCCGAGCTATCGTCGATGGAGTGATCTCAAACTTTACTGAATGGGTAAAAAGTGCCGAAGCCCCACTCAAACCAGATGTAAGCGCGAAAATTCAGTCGCTTACAGATTATCTGGAGAACCTTGAGCGGGAGGGTAGGACGAAAGGTGACCGCAGGCGGCGGGGTTAACTGCACAGCAGCGTAAGTGATCACAGCGAATCGCAGAGATCGCGTCTGTCGATTCTAGTTCGGTACCACACATTCGTATCGATTTATCACTGGGCCGAGCCGAGCTTGAATCATTTAATCTCTCTTAATTCCTGCCCATGCTCCCTGTAAAACTTCCATATCATACTCCACAACGCTCTTGGTTCGCGGATTCCGATAATACCCGTACGTCCAGTGGTCAATATTTCTATTTTTCTCCAAGCGTGGCTTGTTCTTTGGGCGAGTCCAAGTTACCTAACCTAGGCAAGGCAGCCACGGAAGCCTGCTTCGTTGCAGTAGTCCAAGAACCCGTCCATGTCTGCGGCACTCATGCCCGAGAGGAGGCGGGTATATTACCGTCGTGGTTCACAGTTCCAATAC
Organism: Thermodesulfobacteriota bacterium; assembly: GCA_041749055.1. Lineage (GTDB taxonomy): Bacteria > Desulfobacterota > Binatia > UBA9968 > UBA9968 > DP-20. The sequence goes on from JBGTCC010000401.1 coordinate 769, forward strand.
GCTGACGAGACTCCTGGCGCCGGTCCTCACGCCACACGGCCGTTTGCTGCTCGCGCACGTTGAAGATGCGCCGCCGCTCTCCCCGGATCTCGCAGAGAGGCTGCAAGAAGCGTTTACACGAGGCCACGGTCACGGTCTTCTGCAACTCGGCGCCGCCGAGGTTCAGACGGCGATGCCACCCGTGTTCCTGTACTGGCGCGAGTTTTCCGGGCGCTACGTCGTGGCTCTCTGCGCGCTTGCGGACGTCGAAGCCGGCCGCGCGTTGCCGCCGATACCGCCGCCTGCGCGCGAGGAACTCGACTCATTCGCTTTGGCGGCGCCGTCGATGACCGGAGCGGAATATCTGACGGCTGCCGTTCTCGATGCGCTCTGGACCGACGTCGATGCGGCGTTTCGCTTGGAACTGTCGCAGTCGAAGGTATCGGTCCAGGACTTCCTCAAGCGCAAGAACCCGGCATGGAACCTGGTCGGACGGGTCCATTTCAACCTCGCCGAGAACCGCAAAGATGAGGAAGCGCCGTTCGCGTTCCTGGCCACGTTCACGACGCGCTTGTCGGCGCATGCGAAGGCTCAACACCTGCCGCTCGGCAGGGCGCTCAGCGAGTATGCCGGCGCAGCGAACAAGCCGCGGCTGCTGTCGCTGTTGTTGCCGATGCAGCGCGCTGCCGAGCAGTGCCCCTGGCTTGCGGCGATGGTCGATTCCGGCGAGGTCTTTCACCCGCTGCGCTGGACACCCGCAGAGGCTTTTCAACTGCTGAAGGATTTACCGCTCCTCGAAGCGGCTGGTGTGATCGTTCGGGTGCCAAGCGCTTGGCGAGCGAATCGTCCATCGCGGCCTCAAGTGACTGCGACCGTGGGAGGCAAGCCGCCGTCGGGAATCGGCACGGACGCACTGCTGGACTTCCGGATGGAAGTCACGCTCGATGGCGAGCGGTTAAGCGAAGCCGAGATATCGAAGCTGCTCGCAGACTCCAATGGCCTGCATCTCGTTCGCGGCCGCTGGGTCGAAGTAGATCGCGAGAAGCTCGCCAAAATGCTCGACCAGTTTCGGGCCGTTGAAAAAGCGGCGGCTGAGACCGGAGTGACTTTCGCCGACGCGATGCGCATGCTCGCGGGCGCGAACGTCTCTGACGGCGGTCTCACGGACACGGCAGCGCTCGACTGGTCGCGGATTGTCGCTGGTCCATGGTTTGCCCAGACTCTCGAAGATCTCCGGCATCCGCAAGCACTCGCGCGCTTAAAACCCGGGGATGAGCTGAAAACGACGCTGCGTCCGTATCAGCAGGCCGGCCTTCACTGGCTCCACCTCCTGTCCAAGCTCGGTCTCGGCGCCTGCCTGGCCGACGATATGGGACTGGGCAAGACGATGCAGGTTCTGGCGCTTATGCTCGTGCTGCGGCGCGACGGCGCCGGTCCAAGGCGGCCGAGTTTGCTCGTCGCGCCCGCGTCATTACTGGCAAACTGGGCAGCGGAAATTGAACGGTTCGCGCCAAGTTTGAAGGCGATCGTCGCGCATCCATCGGCGATGACAGCCGCCGAATTGCGAAGTCTCGATACGAACCGCCTCGCTGGCGCCGATCTGGTCATCACCAGCTACGGAACGCTCTTGCGGGTTCCCGAACTTTTGAAAATCCAATGGCGACTGGCGGTGTTAGACGAAGCGCAGGCGATCAAAAATCCGGGTGCCCGGCAGACACGGGCCGCCAAGCAGATCGATGCTCAAGCGCGAATCGCGCTCACCGGCACGCCGGTGGAAAACCGTCTCGGAGATCTTTGGTCCATCTTCGACTTCATCAATCCGGGCCTGCTCGGATCGAGCAGAGAATTCACAACATTCACCAAACGCCTCGCCGAAAGGCCGCATAATCCTTACGCGCCCCTGCGCGAGTTGGTGCGTCCATACATCCTGAGGCGATTGAAGACGGACAAAAGCGTCATCGCTGATTTGCCGGATAAGACCGAAGTGAAGGCGTTCTGCCAACTCACACGCAAGCAGGCCGCGCTCTATCAGGAAGCCGTGACGGAATTATCTGTGCGGCTCGAGAAGACCGCCGGCATCGAGCGCCGTGGCATGATCCTCGCGTTCCTGATGCGTTTCAAACAAATCTGCAACCACCCATCGCAGTGGCTCGGTGACGGAGCGTGGGCCGAAGGGGACAGCGGCAAGCTCGCGCGCCTGCGCGAGATCGCCGAGGTTATTGCCGCGAGGCAGGAAAAGGTTTTGGTCTTTACGCAATTCCGCGAAGTCACTGCGCCGCTTGCGGCGTTTCTGGGCTCGCTGTTTGGCCGTCCCGGACTGGTGCTGCACGGCGAAACCGACGTGAAAAAGCGCCAGTCTCTGGTGCGGCATTTTCAGGAAGACGAAGCCGTGCCGTTCTTCGTGCTATCGCTCAAGGCGGGCGGCACCGGGCTCAATTTGACTGCGGCAGCGCATGTCGTTCATTTCGATCGTTGGTGGAATCCGGCGGTGGAAAACCAAGCGACGGATCGCGCCTTCCGCATCGGCCAGACAAAGAACGTGCTCGTCCAGAAGTTCCTGTGCCGCGGCACAGTGGAGGAGAAAATCGACGCGCTGATTGACTCGAAACGACAGCTTTCGCAGGATCTGCTCGAGGGTGGAGCCGATCTGCTGCTGACCGAGATGAAGGACGACGAACTACTGAAGCTCGTCGCGCTGGACATTCACGCCGCTTCACTGGAGTGACACATGCGCAGATACCAAGATGATTATGGTTGGAAACCCTACATGCCGGTTGCCGAACGAAGGCGTCAGGCGGCGCGCGAAGCTGCCAAACTGGCGCAGAAAGGCCAGACAGTTTCGCCGGTCGTGATCGAAGGCTCGAAGATCGCGAATACGTTTTGGGGCAAAGCCTGGTGCGACAATCTCGAACGCTACAGCGACTATGCCAACCGCCTCCCTCGCGGCCGCACCTATGTTCGCAATGGCTCCGTGGTCGATCTGCAGATCTCGCCCGGCGCAGTGACCGCGCTGGTTAGCGGCTCTAGTCTCTATCGCGTTGCAGTGAATGTGGCCGCGGTTCCGAAGACTCACTGGCATGCGGTCTGCCTGGACTGCGCGGGTGCGATCGATTCTGTAGTCGAACTGCTGGAAGGGCGATTCTCCAAAGCAGTCATGACACGACTTTGCCAGGAGAAGACCGGACTGTTTCCGCGGCCGGCGGAGATCAAGTTTAAATGCAGTTGCCCGGACTGGGCGTCGATGTGCAAACACGTCGCCGCGGTGCTCTACGGAATCGGCGCACGACTCGACGAAAGGCCCGAACTTTTATTCGCGCTGCGAAACGTCGACCAGCAGGACCTTATCGCCAGTGCCGGCAAAGGCATAGCGAAGCAGAGGAAAGGACCGGCCGCGGCAAAAGTTCTCGAGAGCAGCGACCTGTCCGAGATCTTCGGCATCGACATCGCTGAGTCACCGGCCAAGCCAGAGCGTAGGCGCCGAAATCCCTCTAAGTAAGGCTCTGATCCACCTCCGATAGAGAGTAATTCACTCAATGCCACCGGAGTTAAGCACCGCTTTGTTGACAACCTTGTTTTTCGATTCTTGTTATGGCTTTGATTTTCAAAACTAACATCACAGGCTTGTTTGTCATGATCCGCGCGATCGAGACGCACAGAGACCGTCCTGAGCTTGATGAGGAAACCGACGGGAGAAGCGTGGAATGAGTGAAAATACCATACGTTATGACGAGCCAACACTGACTGTTCTGGGTAATTCTTTGTCAGTGCCGGAAAATTGGCAATCGAGTTTGGGGCGCAATGGTTTGCGGTTTGACAATGGAAAGGCGATCACTCGCCGAGGCATGTGCATGTGTATCGGGACGGAAGGCTGATCGTGAAGTGGGATCTCGATAATCACAAGGCGATGAAGGGGAATGCGCCGAGGCGTGTTATTGAACTCATCAAGGAGCTTGACGGAGAGGGATTGCTATGAAGATCCGGTCGGTAAAACTTAACAACAAAAAAAGGATTTTCGAGGTCAGAACATCGGCCAAGAACTATTCTTTCCCATACGTCAAAGCGAAGCCGGCGCCTACGCCGGAAGACCCGATCACGCGTGTGTCTGTGGACAAAGATCTCGGCGGCGAAGGACTGACTTACGAACTGGCATCGGGACAGACGGGGACGGTTCACATTGAGCAGGTTCTGGAATACAACCAAGACCCACGTTTCTTAAGAGACCTTTTGCTCTATAAATTGACCCTCGAAGTGCAAAAGCGTGTTGCCGACAGCCCACTGGCTAAGCGCGAGATCGTTCGCCGACTTGGCACG
>JBGTCC010000402.1:0-6073 GCA_041749055.1 Thermodesulfobacteriota bacterium
TTCGCCTTGACGACAACACCCTGGTTCTTTATCGCGGCCGCGAATACTCGGTGAGCTCACTTGAAGTAGGCGACATTGTCGCTCTCCAGGTTTGGCCCCGTGACCGAGGGCGCAGCGCTAATTTAATCCGCGTGCAGCAAAGCCGCCGCGATCGTGATGTGGCGCGAACCGGAACCGAGATTCAAAGAATCGAAGGAACGGTGGAGCGGGTCGATTCGCGTGATGAGTTTGAATTGCGCGAACGCTCTGGGGCAAAAGTGATCGTGTCACTCCCGGCAAATGCGCGTCAGTCGGTTATCGCGCAGGTGGAACGCTTGCGCCGCGGCGATCATGTGCTGGTCGAGGGCAGGTATGTCAACCGGGACCGCTTCGAGCTGGAAAATCTGCTCTAAGCAGCCGCAACAATGAGATCTGCGTGGGAGCGCTTCACGCCTGCTGAAGCTGTGGATGCATGGTCTTTTTTATCACAAGTCGTGTAAGTTATCAGGCCTGCTAGGCGAGGGAATAACATGGCTGATCTCACTGCTTGGTTTGTCGCTGTGCCGGTATCTTTACTTGCTTTATTTTGGGTCTTTGGAGTCATGTAAAAGCACGATTGCTTGGCGCGTGAATACTCCTCGAACCGGTCACTCGCCGTCTGCGAGCTTACGTCATGGATGCGAGAAATGATGAGCAACCGGAGTTTCAACCATAGCGCTGTAAGTAAAATTCCTCTTAGCGGTATTTCTCCTCTCGATCATTTCCTCTTCGACCAATCCTTACATAGTTTTTTCTTAAGTTACGCGTCTCTCTGTGCACTTCATCCGTGGCATCCGGATTGCGAACAGAAGGACTCAGCTTAGTAATAGGAGGTTGCAGGCATGAAGATATTATTAATTTTGATGTTGACGGCGGTAGTGACCCAATCGGGTTGCGCCTTTCTTGGTGGTGCGGCTACTGGCGCGCTGGTGACGGGAGCGGGGTATGAAATCCAGTCGAAGCGGCAAATGGACAAACTCGACGAGGATCTTAGGAACGAGAGAATTTCGCGGCGCGAGTATGAGCAGCGCAAGCAGCAGATCGAGAGCGGCTCGCTCGTTTACTAAATGAAGCAAGACCGGAAAACGGTTGATGAAAAGGTAACGAAAAAAAGAAAGGGATCTTTGTTAGGCTTTGCGCTGACTTTTTTGATCGTCGGGCTTGTCGGTGTGGCGGGAGTGGCCGCCGTGGCGATCCAGGTCGGCTGGATCTTGTTTCTGGTCGGCCTTGGGCTGGTAATTCTCCATGCGGTTGTGCGGGGACGTGTGCCGCCGGGCCGCGTCGGCCAGTGAACGCCTACCGCGGCCCCGTGACCAATGTGGCCGTCTTGAATCCGGCTCGACATGTCATCGCCATAATCCCTGCGCTCGTCGTGCTGCTCTGGCTTCTGGGTCCTAAAACAAAATCCTCGGGTCTCGAATTCAGGTTTAACCTTCAACGCCGCCCTGGCCCATGACCTTGTTAGAAAGTGAATTGGTCGGCCACCAAGGCTTTTTCCCCACCGCCGTGCGCAGCACCAAAAGGTTTGTTACGCCGGTTTAACAAACACCAACGGCAGCCGGGTCATGGATATTATCGGGCACAAGAAATACTAGCAAAATTCGTAATAATGCGCGCAGACTCAACCCTCGACTTTGTGCTCCTGCGGCCGTAGCAAACGCAGCGAACCGACTAGCGCGAGAGCAAGCACGGTGAGGATAGCGAGTTCCCAAAGCGCATGCTGAAAAACTTGCTCGTCCGCTTTGAGCAACTTGGACAGTTCCGCGGTGAGTACAATGATGCGCCGGCTAACCGCGATCACGGCGACGATTAGGAATGGTTGCGGCTCTAAAATATGTTCGCGAAACGATACTTTGACGGTGAAAAGCAACTCTACGATGATGATGATCAAAAGCAACTGATCGAGTAACGGGACAATATTTTCGGCTAGGGTGCCGTTCATAATAGTGTGCCAGAAGCCGACGGCTTCGACGACGAGAAAGGCCAGGGCACTGGCGGCGAGAAGAATGGCGAGTCCTAGGTAAACGACATCCTCCCCCCTGCTAATTATCATGGTTATCCATTTGCGAAGGCCGTCGTCGTCTTGTGAGCGTTGTGTCATCAGGTTTTATCCATCAGTAAAAATGGCAATAAGGCATCGAACAGCGCTTTTCAAAATTCAATAGTTTGCGCGTTTCGTTCGCCCCGCGCTATCGATTCGCCAATCCTCGCGGATGCTTGGGCAAGCTCGATAAAGCAATTCAAGGGCCCTTAAACGGATACTCAGTTCCAGTCGCCTCCAAAAGCCGGGCCTAACAAAGTCAACTTACCAAGATTGGGACGAGTATATGAAGCAACATGTTCTTAGATTGGGACAGTCTTATTAAATGTTGACTATCGTTCAATAACTTTTACGCACGGCGAAAAACTCACACCATCAAGATCGACGCAGCGCGTAAATCACACTGAGGGCCGCCTGTCCGAAAGCTGGGATCTGCAGGAGCGTCAGAAGCGATCAAGGCACTCTTTTGGGTAACCGGCGCTGAGCGGCGAAGCTCGCTGCCAGCTCCAACTGTCTTGAAACGGACAAGCACGTGCGTTAATTGCAATGTGTGAAATCATCTGCGCGTCCTTGCGCTACTGGGCGCTTCGGTAAGGGCTCGAAGCATGGAGACTGATCCGCTTACTTCCAACTCGTCCGCGCTCGGGTGGTTTTCCCGCCCGCGCTCAATCCATTCATTTTTTACCCGATTGATCCTCGGTGGCCTCATTCCGCTCCTATGTTTTTCGATCTTCATGATGGTTCTATTTGCGCGCCAAGAGCAAGCTAATCGGCGGCGCAGCCTCCAAGACACCAGCCGTGCGCTGGCGCTCGCCATCGATCAGGAGGTTGAATCCTCCATCACCAATCTTGAGGCGCTAGCGACCTCCGAGCCGTTGGACGCTGGAGCCGTGAAGGTTTTCCGCGCCGCCGCCGCGCGCATTCTCGGCATACAAAATAGTTGGCAAAGATTGACCCTGTTTGATCCGAAGGGTCAAGCCATCCTGACCATCGCTAAACCGTTGGTTGAAGACTCGAAGGAAATTAGCCGCGAAAACCTCGACGCCGTGATGTTAACTCGGCTGCCAGTGATCGGCGATTTTCCCGCCCGCCAGACCCGGGACAAAGCCATAAATATTCACGTTCCCGTCGTGCGAGAAAGGACCATTATCTACATCGTCACCGCGGCCATTGAGCCGAGGGTGTTCACGGAGATTGTGGCGCGGCAAAAAGTCCCTGCGGACTGGCGCGTCACGCTGTTCGACAGCAAGCGCGTCATTATCACTCGCAGCCACGAGGCGGAGAAATTTATCGGTCAGCCGGTCGGGCCTCTGCTGGCGAAGACGAACGCGCTTGCCCACGAACAGTTTCTTAGCGGCGTTTCTATCGACGGGGTGAGCGCTCATGCGGCCATCAGTCGTTTAAAGCGCGCGGCTTGGTTCGTCGCATTGGCGATGCCGAACTCGGAGATGAACACGATTTTATATGCATCGGTAGCCACGGTGGGCGTCGGTGGTTTGTTGCTTTTGCTGCTCGGTGTTGGTGTGGCGATGATTTTTGCCCGGCAAGCCTGCGGATCGATAGAGTCTCTCTCGACCGCCGTGCACGCGCTCGCACGAGGCCAATCGCTGGGATTCCCAGCGACTGGGCCGATCACCGAGCTTGTTGGGCTCGCGCGGGAGATCGAGCGGGCGGGTCAACTTCTGCAGGAGCAAGGAAGTGATCGGGACCGCGTCGAGACCGAGTTGCGCAAACAGGAAGTGCACCTGCAGCGGCTCGCCGATCTGCTGAATTTGGCGAACGAGGCGATCTTCGCGCGGGAATTGGACGGCCGAATAATCTACTGGAATCGCGGCGCCGAACAACTTTACGGTTATTCCGCTGATCAAGCGATCGGTTTCCTGAGTCAGGACTTGCTCGCCACGGAATTTCCGAGCGGACGGGAACATTTTGAAGCGGCGCTGATCGATACCGGAAGTTGGAGCGGGGAACTGAAGCAGAGGACCAAAGCCGGTCAGCGTATCGAGGTGGAAAGCCGTTTTAAATTGATCGACGATCGCGGCGTCAGCCGGATCATTTTGGAATGTAACCGGGACATCACGCATCGACAGCAAACCGTGCGCCGATTGTCCACGGAACACGCGGTGACGCAAGCCTTGGCAGAAGCGGAAACGCCGCAAGCAGCGTGGCGCAATATTCTCGAAGTGATGGGGGAAGGCTTCGATTGGGAGTTGGGTGTGCTTTGGATAGTCAACAAGCAGAGTCAGTCGATCGAGTGCATGGAAACCTGGCATAGCCCGTCGAAGGAATTTTCCAGCGGAGCAGCGCGTCCAGCGTTGAGCCGCGGCATGGGACTGCCAGGTCGAGTGTGGGCCAGCGAGGAGCCCATTTGGATAGCCGACATCACTGACGAGATCGCCGCGCTAAAGCTTTCTGTTCCAGTTGCGGAAAACCTGCATGGCGCTTTTGCCTTCCCGATTAAAGCGCGCAACGAAACTCTCGGCGTCATAGAATTGTTCAGCGCGACGATTCGCGAACCGGACGCCGGTCTCCTGCGGACCGTGAAGGCGATTGGCGGGGAAATCGGTCAATTCGTCGAACGCATACGAGCGGAGGCAGCGCTGCGGCAAAGTGAAGAGCATTTGCGCAACCAGGCCCAAGAATTGGAACAGCAATTGTTGGCCTCCGGCCGTTTGGTCGCGGTCGGTGAACTTACCGCTTCCATGGCGCATGAGTTCAACAATCCTCTAGGAATTATCCTCGGCTTTGCCCATGGACTGTTGGCTGAAATGGATCCTGCCGATGCGCATTACCATCATGTTCAGATCATCGTCGAGGAGGCCAGTCGCTGTGAACGGCTGGTGCAGGAATTGTTGGAATTTGGCCGGCCCAAGACTGCCGAGTTCGCCCTGACCGATATTGAACCGATCATTCGTAGGACCGTGGATTTGGTGCAGCCTCACGCGGCGAAAAACCATGTCGAAACGGCGCTGCAGATCGAAGATCAACTGCCCTCTATCCACGCGGATGCGCAGCAGCTGCAGCAAGTGCTGTTGAATCTGTGCTTAAATGCCGTCGATGCAATGCCAAACGGTGGTACGCTGACGGTGGCGGCGGCAGTCGACGGCGCGAATCAGATGACGGTCACCGTGGCCGACACCGGGATCGGTATCGACGCCGAAATCTTGCCAAGGATATTCCAACCGTTTTTCACCTCCAAGAAGAGACGCGGCTTGGGATTGGGGCTGCCGATCTGTGATCGCATCGTAAAATCTCACTTCGGCAGAATTGACGTGTCGAGTGAGCCAGGCCGAGGAACCACGTTCAAGATCCATCTCCGTTTCAATCCCCGCAATGACAAGGACGTTGATTAGCGAGACCCAAAATTATCGCGCTCTGATCCCCAATTGCTTTACTTCATCGTCGCATCTTCGCTCCGTAGGAAAAATCTTGTGGGGAAATCCCCTGCAAGGCGCCCGCAGGCAATAAAGCAATGGAAAAAGAGCGAAACAAAATGTTCTCGGCAGTCGATAGCGGAAATCCTACTAACAAGACAATTCCCGACAGTTTGCAGCAGAAGAGCCGTTCGCCGCTCGCTTGATTGGCGCTAAACGCGCGCAAAACTCTTTTAAACACAAGCAAATGTATCAATTGCGGCGTGATGGCATGGCGGTTGCTCTAGTACTCGAATGCGCATGCAGGAATTGAGCGCTGGGGGATTTAGGAGGTTATAACGATGACTATAAAACTGCCCAAGAAAGCGACGCTCGGGGATTTGATTACGGCCGTGACCGATGAAGTAACGCGGCTAACTCGAGGATCGGCCAATACGAATATTCTGGTCTCGTACATTGTCAGAGATCTCTTAGCCAAGCGAAGAGCGAGACCAGAAAGTCGGAGAGTGCTAAAAATCGCGTAGTACGGGCGGCGGCCTTATCGGTTTTAATTAAGTGTAAATAACCTGAAGAAGGGGAAGATAATGCTGAAAAACGAAAAAGGCGCGATAGGCTGGATTCTTTTATGGGCGCTCGGTAT
>JBGTCC010000403.1:0-14536 GCA_041749055.1 Thermodesulfobacteriota bacterium
AAAGTCATCGGTGAAATCAAATTACAGATCCCTGCCGGGCAGGCGAATCCCAGCCCGCCGGTGGGACCAGCGCTCGGCCAGCGTGGCGTTAATATCATGGAGTTCTGCAAGGCTTTCAATGCCGCCACTCAAGCGCAGATCGGTATGGTTACGCCGGTGGTTATCACCGTCTACGCCGACCGGTCGTTTACCTTTGTCACCAAGACACCGCCAGCATCGGTCTTGCTCAAGAAGGCGGCCGGACTGGAAAAGGGCTCTAAGGAACCGGGCAAAACCAAGGTCGGCAAAGTCACTAGGGCTCAAGTCAGAGAGATTGCGGAGTTGAAACTCAAAGATCTGACGGCCAGCGATTTAGCGGCCGCGGAAAAATCTGTCGCGGGAACCGCTCGCAGTATCGGCTTGGAAGTCGAAGGCTAGTTCGCTTAACCGTAAATTAGCTCAACTAAATCGGGGGACGCCATGAGTGCAATGGGAAAAAGCTATCGCAAGGTGTTTGACAAGGTGGATCGCAACCAGCGCTACCCGTTGGAAGATAGTTTGAAGTTGGTCAAAGAAACCGCCCGCGCCAAGTTCGATGAAACTGTCGACATGGCGATTCGCTTGGGTGTCGATCCGCGCCAAGCCGATCAGAATATTCGTGGCACGGTGGCGTTGCCCCATGGCATGGGTAAAACCGTCCGTGTATTGGCCTTTGCCAAAGGTGAAAAGGAGCGCGAGGCTCAAGAAGCCGGTGCCGATTTTATCGGTAGCGACGAATTGATCAAAAAGATCAGCGAAGGCTGGCTCGACTTCGACAAGGCGGTGGCTACTCCGGATATGATGGCAGCCGTTGGCCGCATTGGTAAGATCCTCGGCCCCCGTGGTCTCATGCCCAACCCGAAGACCGGAACGGTGAGTTTGGACATCGGTAAGGCGGTCAGAGAAATCAAGGCGGGTAAGCTGGAATTTCGCGTCGACAAAGCGGGCATCGTTCACGTACCGGTAGGACGCGCATCATTTTCCGCCGAACAATTGATCGACAATGCGCGGATGGTCTTGTTGACTATCCTGCGCGCCAAGCCGGCGTCGGCCAAGGGAAACTACGTCAAGGGCGTCACTATCGCCACCACCATGGGGCCGGGAATCAAAATCGATTTGGCACAGATCCGGGCGATGGCAGCCTAGCGGCTCCGGGTCGTTAGCCAGGCCTCATCAACACTTGATCAGAGTAGAATCAGGGAGAAGAAAATGTCGGAAGCGCAAGTTGTCCGTGCCGGTTACGGCGAGAAATCGGAAGCGGTGAACGCAATGCACGAGCGGCTAAAGTCCGCCAAGATGGCGATTGTCACGGAGTACCGCGGTTTGACGGTTGCGCAAATGACTAAGTTGCGCCGCGAAGTGCGCCAGGTTTCCGGCGAATATCAGGTGATCAAGAATACCCTGGTACGGCGTGCGCTCAAAGACACCGTCTACGGCGATTTGGAAAAGTTGCTCGAAGGTCCTAACGGCTGGGTGTTCGCCTACGATGACCCGGTTTTACTCTCGAAGACATTGCTCAAGTTCGCCGGCGACAACGACAAGTTGACGATTAAGGGCGGCGTGTTCGAGGGCCGTTTCATGGACCCGGCGGGAGTTAAAGTCCTGTCGCAGATGCCCAGTAAACCCGAATTACAAGCGAAGCTGTTGGCGACGATCAACGCACCGGCGACCCAGTTACTACGCACGATTCAGGAACCCGGCGCGCAGATGGTGCGTTTGCTCGAATCCTTGCGAAAAATCACGGGCGAATAACAATTATCTAGCAGAAATTTTAAAGGGGGAACGTTATGGAAGGCGTATCGAAAGAACAGGTTAAGGATTTCATCAAGAACATGAGTTTGATGGATGCGGCAACTCTGGTGAAAGAGCTCGAAGAGGAGTTAGGTGTTAGCGCTGCCGCTCCGGTAGCGGTTGCGGCAGCCGGCCCGGCGGCCGCAGCCGTTGAAGAGAAAACTGAATTTAACGTCATTCTCGCCGAAACCGGTGAGAAAAAGATTCAGGTCATCAAAGTTGTCCGCGAGCTCACCGGATTGGGTTTGAAAGAAGCCAAAGATCTGGTCGATGGCGCGCCCAAGCCGGTCAAAGAGGGTGTTTCCAAGGCCGATGCCGAGAACATCAAGAAGAAGCTCGAAGAACAGGGCGCCAAGGTCGAAATCAAGTAATTCTCTCGCAGTCGGTCGTTCCGTTGAATGATTTGAAATGGATCGCTAACCGCTAGTCCGAGAGAGGAGCACGCATGGCATTTCAGGTTGCCAATAACTTACGATTCCGCCGTAGCTTCGGGAGAATTCGAAAAATTATCGAACTCCCGTATTTGATCGAAATCCAGAAAAACTCCTACGAGCTGTTCCTGCAGAAGGATGCGGCGCCGACAGAGCGCCAGAACATGGGACTGCAGGAAGTTTTTAAGTCGGTTTTCCCGATTAAGGATTTTAACGAAACCGCTTCTTTGGAATTTGTCAGTTATACCCTCGGCGAACCCAAGTATGACGTCGAGGAATGTCACCAGCGAGGCATGACTTTCGCCGCGCCGTTAAAAGTTACCGTGCAGTTGGTGTTGTGGGATGTCGACCAGCAGACCGGCGCGCGCAGCATCAAGAACGTCAAAGAGCAGGAAGTTTACTTCGGTGAAGTCCCGCTCATGACGATCAACGGTACCTTCATGATCAACGGTACCGAGCGGGTCATTGTCAGCCAATTGCACCGCTCGCCGGGAGTCTTCTTTGAGCATGACAAGGGAAAGACCCACGCCAGCGGCAAATTGCTCTACTCGGCGCGGGTGATTCCCTACCGTGGCTCCTGGGTCGATCTCGAATTCGACCCTCGGGACGTGGTTTACGTGCGCATCGACCGGAGGCGTAAATTTCACGCTACCGTGTTGTTGCGCGCGCTGGGCATGACCAGCGAGGACTTGCTCAATTACTATTATCGGAGCGATTCGATTCATTTCGACGGGCGCAAGACCACGCTGGATTTCAATGCCAGCCATCTGTTGGGCGCTAAGGTGAGCGCCGATGTGCGCGATCCGAAGTCCAACGATATCATCGTTAAAGAAGGCAAGAAGTTCACCCGGCAGGTGCTGCGCCAAATGGAAGCGGCGCGGATCAAGCAGGTGCCCATCGCGTTGGAAGAGATTCTCGGCCGAGTTGCGGCCCATGACGTCGTCGGCCCCCATGGCAAAGAAGTTCTAGTTGAATGCAATCACGAGATCACCCAGGAAAAGCTCGATCTGATCCGTGACAAAGGGCTCACTCAGATCGAAGTTCTGTTTATCGACGAATCGAACGTGGGGCCTTACTTGCGCAACACGTTGCTGCAAGACCGCATCCGTTCCCCTCAAGATGCCATCCTGGAGATATACCGGCGCTTGCGGCCCGGCGATCCGCCGACGGTGGAATCGTCGACCAACTTTTTTAATAACCTGTTTTTCAATCCCGATCGCTATGACCTATCCAAGGTCGGCCGCTTGAAGCTCAACCATCGGCTCAAGCTCAATATCCCGCTGGAGCAGGGCACGCTGCGCAAAGAGGATATCCTTGAAGTGGTGCGTTACCTGATGGAGCTCAAGAACGGCCACGGCTCGGTGGACGACATCGATCACCTGGGTAATCGCCGTGTACGTGCGGTCGGTGAACTCGTCGAAAACCACTTCCGTGTCGGCTTGGTGCGCATGGAGCGGGCGATCAAGGAAAAGATGAGCTTGCAGGACATCGAGACTCTGATGCCCCAAGAGCTGATCAACTACAAGCCGGTTTCAGCGGCGCTCAAAGAGTTCTTTGGCTCCAGCCAGCTGTCGCAGTTCATGGATCAGACCAATCCGCTGTCGGAAATAACCCACAAGCGGCGGCTCTCGGCCCTCGGTCCTGGCGGTCTAACCCGCGAGCGAGCGGGTTTCGAAGTGCGCGACGTGCATCCAACCCATTATGGCCGGGTCTGTCCGATCGAAACCCCTGAAGGTCCGAACATCGGTCTGATCGCTTCGCTGACCACCTATGCGCGGGTCAACGATTTTGGTTTCATCGAAACGCCCTACCGCGAAGTAGAAAGTGGCCGGGTTAGCGATCGCATCCGTTATCTATCGGCCCTGGAAGAAGAAGACCATGTCATCGCCCAGGCTAATGCGCCGATCGACGGTCGCGGTAATTTTTCCGCTGACTTGGTCTCGTCGCGTAAGGGCGGTGAGTTTGTCATGGCCCGTCCCGAAGAAGTCAACTTCATGGACGTGTCGCCAAACCAGTTGGTCAGCGTGGCGGCTTCGCTCATTCCGTTCTTGGAGAACGACGACGCCAACCGCGCCTTGATGGGTTCCAACATGCAGCGCCAAGCCGTGCCGCTGTTGCGTACCGAAGCGCCGTTTGTCGGTACCGGCATGGAACGCACTGTGGCGCGCGATTCCGGCGTGACCATCGTCGCGCGCCGCGACGGCTTGGTCGAAAGCGTCGACTCGACGCGTATCGTCGTCAAAGCCGACAAGCCGGGCGGTTCGCGCGATACCGGCGTCGATATTTACAACCTGGTCAAGTACCAGCGTTCCAATCAAAATACTTGTAATAACCAGCGGCCGATCGTTGTGGTCGGCGACCAGGTAAAGGCCGGCGATGTCATCGCCGACGGTCCGTCCACTGAGATGGGTGAGCTGGCGCTGGGGCGTAACGTCGTCGTCGCGCTGATGCCCTGGGGCGGTTACAACTTCGAAGATTCGATTCTGATCAACGAACGGGTGGTCAAAGAGGATATTTATACCTCGATCCACATCGAAGAGTTCGAGTGCGTGTCGCGCGACACAAAATTAGGCCCCGAGGAAATCACCCGGGATATTCCTAATGTCGGCGACGAGGCGCTCACCGATCTCGACGAGAGCGGCATCATTCGCATCGGCGCCGAGGTTAAACCGGGCCATATCCTGGTCGGCAAGATTACCCCCAAGGGTGAAACCCAGTTGTCGCCGGAAGAAAAACTGTTGCGGGCGATCTTCGGTGAGAAGGCCGGCGAAGTGCGCGATACCTCGCTGCGGGTGCCCCCCGGCGTTGAGGGCACGGTCATCAATGTGCGGATTTTTTCGCGCAAAGGATTGGGCAAGGATGAGCGCAGCCGGTCAATTGAGGACGAAGAGGTTACCCGGCTTCGTAAAGATCAGCATGACGAAGTGCGTATTCTCCAAGAAGGTGCACTTCGCCGGCTGAAAAAACTGCTGGTTGGCCGGCGCTTGGCAAGCCGCATCAGCGACGATAGCCGCAAGGTCCTGCTCAACAAGGGGCAAGAGGTGACCGAAGAGGATCTCGATCAGCTGCCGATGTCCTACTGGAGTGAGATCCAAGTCGATAATGAATCCGTGGAAAGCGAACTCGGCCGGATCATCGAGAGCACGACCACTCAGGTCAACCTGATCAAGCATGCTTTCGAAGACAAGATCGAAAAACTCAAAGGCGGCGATGAGTTGCCCCCCGGCGTCATCAAGATGGTCAAAGTCTTTGTGGCCATCAAGCGTAAGCTGCAAGTGGGTGACAAAATGGCCGGCCGGCATGGCAATAAGGGCGTCATTTCCCGCATTCTGCCCGAAGAGGACATGCCCTATCTAGAGGATGGTACTCCCGTGGATGTGGTGTTGAATCCCTTGGGTGTCCCGTCGCGCATGAACGTCGGCCAGATTCTCGAGGCTCATTTGGGCTGGGCCGCGCGTAGCTTGGGGCACCAAATCGGGGACTTGTTACGCACGCAGAGTGGCGATATCGATCCTCTGCGGCGGCGCTTGAAAGACTACTTAAATACCCGCGATGCCAACGAGTTGATTGACGGTGCTAAAGACGCCGAGGTGTTGAAGCTCGCGGCCAAGTATCGTGACGGCGTGCGCATTGCCTCGCCGGTATTTGACGGGGCGGCGGAAGAGGAAATTTTTAACTTAATTCGCAAAGCCGGCTTGCCGGCCAGCGGCCAGGCGACCTTGTTCGACGGCCGCACGGGTGAAGCTTTCGATGGCAAGGTGACTGTCGGCGTCATGTACATCATGAAGCTCCATCACTTGGTCGACGACAAGATTCATGCGCGCTCGACCGGCCCTTACTCTCTCGTTACCCAGCAGCCCTTGGGGGGTAAGGCCCAGTTTGGCGGCCAGCGTTTGGGCGAGATGGAGGTCTGGGCGCTCGAGGCTTACGGCGCCGCCTATACTTTGCAAGAGATGCTCACGGTCAAGTCCGACGATGTCGTCGGGCGCACCCGAATGTACGAGGCGATCGTCAAAGGCGACAACTTGCTCGAACCGGGACTGCCCGAGTCGTTCAACGTCATGGTCAAAGAGCTCCAAAGCCTAGGCTTGGATGTCGATCTCGTTGAAGAAAAGTAGGTAACCCCAGTTCGTCTGTGCCGCTCACACCGGAGGTGATCCTGATATGGAAGATCTATTTAATTTATTTGAAAAACCGAAAAACCCGCTTAGTTTCAACGCGATCAAAGTTTCCGTCGCTTCGCCGGAAAAAATTCGTTCTTGGTCCCATGGCGAAGTAAAAAAGCCGGAGACCATCAATTATCGGACCTTCAAGCCGGAACGCGATGGTTTGTTTTGCGCCAAGATCTTTGGTCCGACCAAAGATTACGAGTGCAACTGCGGCAAGTATAAACGCATGCGCCATCGCGGCGTGGTCTGCGAGAAATGCGGCGTCGAAGTCATTCAGTCCAAAGTACGGCGCGAGCGTATGGGCCATATCGAACTGGCCACACCGGTCGTCCATATCTGGTTTTTGAAGAGCCTGCCCAGCCGCATCGGCGCGCTGCTCGACATGTCGCTCAAAGACATCGAGAAGGTGCTCTACTTCGAATCCTATATCGTCGTCGATCCGGGCGAGACGCCGCTGCAATACAAAGAACTCTTGACCGAGGCGCGCTATCGCAAAGCGGTCGAGGAGTACGGCGGCAAATTTGTCGCGGGAATGGGCGCCGAGGCGGTGCGTAAGCTGCTCAAAGAGATCGATATTCCCAAGGTCGCCGACGAATTGCGCCAAGAAATGCGCGACGCAAATTCTGAAGTGCGGCGCAAGAAAATGGCCAAGCGGCTAAAAGTTTTGACCGCGTTCCGGACCTCAGGCAACCGTCCGGAGTGGATGGTGATGGAAGTGATTCCAGTGATTCCACCGGACCTACGTCCCCTGGTGCCCCTGGACGGCGGCCGTTTCGCGACCTCGGATTTGAACGATCTCTATCGGCGGGTCATTAATCGCAACAACCGGCTCAAGCGGTTGATGGAATTGAGCGCGCCGGACATGATCATCCGCAATGAAAAGCGCATGCTGCAAGAAGCGGTGGATGCCTTATTCGACAACGGCCGCCGCGGCCGGGCGATTACCGGCCAAAACCGCCGGCCGCTCAAATCTTTGAGCGAGATGCTCAAGGGCAAAACCGGCCGCTTCCGTCAGAACCTGCTCGGCAAGCGTGTCGACTATTCGGGCCGTTCGGTTATCGTCGTCGGTCCGGAGTTGCGCTTACATCAGTGCGGGCTGCCAAAAAAGATGGCTCTCGAACTCTTCAAGCCATTTATTTACAACAAGCTCGAAGAGCGCGGCCATGTGACGACGATCAAGAGCGCCAAAAAGATGGTCGAGCGCGAGTTGCCGGAGGTTTGGGATATTCTCGATGAAGTCATTCGCGAGCATCCCGTGCTGCTCAACCGGGCGCCGACGCTGCATCGCTTAGGCATCCAAGCTTTCGAGCCCATCTTGATCGAAGGCAAGGCGATTCAATTACATCCGCTGGTGTGCGCCGCTTACAACGCCGATTTCGACGGCGATCAGATGGCGGTACATGTGCCGCTGTCCGTCGAAGCCCAGGTCGAAGCGCGCACGCTGATGATGTCGACCAACAATATTTTGTCGCCTGCCCATGGCAAGCCGATCATCGTACCGACCCAGGATATCGTCCTGGGCTTATACTACATGACCCGCGACCGCATGCACTCGAAGGGTAGCGGCCGGTTGTTCAGTAGCCCGACCGAAGTTCGTGTGGCTTACGACCAGGGTGAGGTGGATCTCCAGGCGCCGATCATCGTGCGTATCAACGGTGAGCGGGTCGACACCACCACCGGCCGCGTGCTGCTTTACGATGTCGTTCCCGAAGTGATTCCTTTCAAGGAAGTCAATCGGGTGATGAAGAAGAAAGAGCTCGCGAACCTGATCGACATCAGCTTTCGTCTGGCCGGCAACAAGGCGACGGTCATTCTCGCCGATCGACTAAAAGATGTCGGCTATCACCATGCCACCAAGGCGGGTATCTCGATCTCGATTAAGGACATGCTGATTCCGCCGACGAAAGAGGCGATGCTCAAGAAGGCCCATGACGACGTGCGCGAGATCGAGGAACAATACAAGAATGGTCTGATCACCGACGGCGAGCGCTATAACAAAGTGGTCGACATCTGGGCTGAGGTCACCGACCGCATCGCCGATCAAATGCTTGGCGACTTGGGTTCGGAGAAGATTACTGACGATCAAGGGCACGAGTTTACGGTGCCGAGCTTCAATCCGATTTTCATGATGGCTGACTCCGGCGCCCGCGGTAGCGCGCAGCAGATTCGCCAATTGGCCGGAATGCGCGGTTTGATGGCGAAGCCGTCCGGCGAAATCATCGAGACCCCGATCACGGCTAATTTCCGCGAAGGCTTGACCGTGTTGCAGTATTTCATCTCGACTCACGGCGCCCGTAAGGGACTCGCGGATACGGCTTTGAAAACCGCCAATTCCGGCTACTTGACGCGCCGTCTCGTCGACGTCGCTCAGGACGCCGTCATCGGCGAGGAAGATTGCGGCACCATGGATGGCATCGAGATCACGCCGCTCATGGAAGGTGGCGAAGTGATCGAGCCGCTTGGCGACCGTGTGCTCGGCCGAGTCGCGCTGGAAGATGTCGTCGATCCTTTCACCGGCGAAGTCATCGTCAAGGCCAACCAAGAAATCAACGAAGAATTGGTCCAGCGGGTTGAGGATGCGGGTTTAGAGCGGCTCAAGATACGTTCCGTCCTAACCTGCGCGTCCCGCCGTGGCGTCTGCATCATGTGCTACGGCCGCGACTTGGGCCGCGGTCATATGATCAATATGGGTGAAGCGGTCGGAGTCACCGCTGCTCAATCCATCGGCGAGCCGGGCACGCAGCTGACCATGCGGACCTTCCACATCGGCGGTACGGCAAGCCGGCGCGCTGAACAGACGACGTTAGAGGCGCGTAATGAGGGCAATCTCAAGTTCATCAACGTCAACACCGTGACCAACAAAGACGGCGATTTCGTCGTTATGAACCGTAACGGTGAAGTTGCCATCGTCGATTATCCCGAGGGCGAGAAGGGGCGCGTGCGCGAACGCGAGCGCTATCCGGTGGTTTACGGCGCGAAACTTAAAAAGAAGGACGGCACTAAAGTCAAAGCCGGCGAACTGCTGGCAGAATGGGATCCGTACACGATCCCGATTCTTACCGAGGTGAGCGGCCCTGTGAAGTTCGGCGACGTTATCGAAAATATCACCATGGAAGAGAAGGTCGATGAGCGTACCGGGCTATCGACCAAGGTTATCATCGATTCCAAAGATATCGACAAGCGGCCGCGCATTTCGATCAAGGACACGCAAGGTCAGACCACCAGGCTCACTGCCACCGCGGAAGCGCGTTATTTGATTCCCGTGGGCGCGCATATCAACGTGCAAGATGGCCAGGAAGTATTCGCCGGCGATATCTTGGCGAAGATACCGCGGGAAACCACCAAGACCAAAGACATCACGGGTGGTTTGCCGCGAGTGGCAGAACTCTTCGAAGCGCGCAAGCCGAAAGAGTTCGCGGTGATCAGTGAGATCGACGGTGCGGTCTCTTTCGGCAAGGACACCAAGGGGAAACGCAAAGTCGTGGTCACACCGGAAGTTGGCGAGGCGCGAGAGTATTTGATTCCTAAAGGCAAGCATATCAGCGTCCATGACGGCGACCGCATTCGCGCCGGCGAGGCGTTGATGGACGGTTCGTCCAATCCTCACGACATTCTCAACATTCTTGGCGAAAAGGCCTTGGCCAAGTATCTCGTCGATGAAGTGCAAGAGATTTACCGGCTCCAAGGCGTGCGCATCAACGACAAGCATATCGAGGTCATCGTGCGTCAGATGCTGCGCCGTGTGCGCATCAAAGATGTCGGCGACGCCGAGTTCTTGGTTGGTGACCAGATCGAGAAGTGGCGCTTCGAGGACGAAAACCAGAGGGTCATTGCCGAAAACGGCAAACCCGCAGTTGCCGAGCCGCTCCTCCTGGGGATTACCAAGGCGTCGTTATCGACCGAAAGCTTTATCTCCGCGGCGTCGTTCCAGGAGACCACAAAGGTTCTTACGGAGGCGGCGATCCAAGGGAAAGTCGACTTGCTGCGCGGTTTGAAAGAGAACGTCATTATGGGCCGGCTAATTCCTGCCGGCACTGGGGTGACCAACTATGCCAAGTCCGAGATCGAAATCGACGAAGTTGAAGACGGCGTGGCTCAATTGCACGAGGCAGCGGAAGCATAAGCTTTGACAATGGCGAATAATTTTGTTAAATAAAGGATTTTCCTGGGGGAGTTGTGGGGTTTGATTCGCTCCTCCGAATCCTAACGAGATCGACAAGAAAAAGTAAGTATGCCAACTATTAATCAATTAGTGCGTCAGAGCCGGGAGAAGCAGCGTCGAAAGAATACCGCGCCGGCGCTCCAAAGCTGCCCGCAGAAACGTGGTGTGTGCACTCGTGTCTACACCTCGACGCCGAAAAAACCCAACTCGGCACTTCGTAAGGTTGCCCGCGTGCGCTTAACCAATGGCATTGAGGTGACTTCCTATATTCCCGGTGTCGGTCACAACTTACAGGAGCACTCAGTGGTTTTGATTCGCGGCGGCCGCGTCAAGTATCTACCCGGAGTACGTTATCATATCGTCCGCGGCACCCTGGATTCCATCGGGGTTCAAGATCGCCGTCAAAGCCGCTCCAAATATGGCGCTAAGAAACCGAAGTAAGATTTATGCCGCGTAAAGGTGAAGTAAGAAAACGAGAGATTTTGCCGGATCCCAAGTACGGCGATAAGGTCGTGGCTAAGTTTGTTAACACGGTCATGAGCCAGGGCAAGAAAAGCGTGGCGGAATCGATACTCTATCATAGCCTGGATATCATCGCGGCGAAGACCAAAGAAGATTCCTTGGGTATCTTCAAACGCGCCATCGAAAACACCCGACCCACCGTCGAGGTCCGTTCACGGCGCGTTGGCGGTGCGACCTATCAGGTGCCCGTTGAAGTGAGGCCGCAGCGCCGTTTGTCGTTAAGTATGCGCTGGCTCATCGACGCGGCTCGCGACCGCGCCGAAAAATCGATGGAAGAGAAATTAGCGGCGGAATTGATCGATGCCGCCAACAATCGCGGCACCGCGATCAAGAAAAAAGAAGACACGCATCGCATGGCTGAGGCCAATCGGGCTTTCGCACACTATCGTTGGTAAGTAGATTTCAAGTTTGAGTTCGTAAAAGGAGGCGGTTTGACCGCCTCCTTTTTTTCCGGCGTTAAGAAAATGGCTAGAACCGTCGCATTAGAGAAAACCCGCAATATCGGCATCATGGCTCATATTGATGCCGGTAAGACCACGACTACGGAGCGGATCCTTTACTACACCGGCATCAATTATAAGATCGGTGAAGTGCACGACGGTACCGCGACGATGGACTGGATGGTCCAGGAACAAGAGCGCGGGATCACGATTACTTCGGCGGCGACCACCTGTTTCTGGCGCGACCACCGGGTCAACATCATCGATACGCCGGGCCATGTTGATTTCACCATCGAAGTCGAGCGTTCCCTGCGCGTGCTTGACGGCGCGGTGGCGGTGTTCTGCTCGGTGGGCGGTGTTGAACCGCAAACCGAAACGGTTTGGCGCCAAGCTGATAAGTACGGCGTGCCCCGGCTAGCCTTTATCAATAAGATGGACCGGGTCGGTGCTGACTTCTTTCGTGTCGTCCAAATGATCGAGACCCGTCTGGGGGCTCGGCCGGCGGTTATGCAGCTGCCCATCGGTGCCGAAGATAGATTCGCGGGTATCATCGATCTGATCACCATGAAAGCGGTGATCTGGGAAGATGAGAGTTTGGGCGCAAAGTTTCACGAAGAGGAGATTCCCGCCGATCTCAAGGAACAGGCTGGGGAATATCGTGAAAAACTGCTTGAAGCGGCCGCCGACGCCGACGAAGCGTTGATGGAAAAATATCTCGACGGCAAACCGATCAGCGAAGCCGAAATGCGCGCGGCGATCCGCAAGGCGACACTCGCTCTTAAAATAGTTCCGGTAGTCTGCGGTACTGCGTTCCGCAACAAGGGCGTCCAGCCGATGCTCGACGCGGTGGTCGACTATATGCCGTCGCCGGTCGATATCCCGCCGATTAAAGGCGTCATCGCCGGCACCGATAAGCCTGACGAACGGCCGCCCAGCGATTCCGCGCCATTTTCGGCCTTGGCTTTCAAAATCATGACCGACCCGTTCGTCGGTACCTTGACATTTTTCCGGGTTTATTCAGGCTCCATTAGTTCCGGCGCGAGCATTTATAACTCGACGAAAACTAAACGTGAAAGAGTCGGCCGGCTGCTCAAGATGCACGCCAACAAGCGGGAAGAGATCAAAGACGTCTACGCCGGGGATATTGCCGCGGCAGTGGGCCTAAGAACCGCGACCACTGGCGATACCCTGTGCGACGAAGATAAGGCGATCGTCCTTGAATCCATCGATTTCCCGGATCCGGTCATATCGATCGCCATCGAACCCAAAAGTAAAGCCGACCAAGAAAGGCTCGGCTTGTCGTTGCAGAAACTGGCCACCGAGGATCCGTCTTTCCGGGTGCGCACCGACGAAGAGACCGGCCAAACAATTATTTCCGGCATGGGTGAGTTGCATCTAGAAATCATCGTTGATCGTTTGCTCCGTGAATTCAGCGTCGGCGCCAGTGTCGGCAAGCCTCAAGTTGCCTATCGTGAGACGGTTCGTAAGGCGGTCGAGCAGCAGGGCCGTTTTGTCCGCCAGACGGGTGGTCGCGGTCAGTACGGCGATGTCTGGATCAAGCTCGAACCGCAGGCCACCGGCGGCGGTTTTGAGTTCGTCGACGCCGTCAAGGGTGGATCGATCCCGCGCGAATATATCCCCGCGGTTGAGAAGGGCATTCGCGAAGCGCTCGATAACGGGGTGCTCGCCGACTATCCCGTGGTCGATGTTAAAGTAACCCTGTTTGACGGCAGCTATCATGATGTCGACTCCTCAGAAATCGCCTTCAAAATCGCTGGTTCGATGGCCTTCAAGCAGGCAGCACGTAAGGCCAGTCCGGTGCTCCTCGAGCCGATTATGTCAGTGGAAGTCGTTGTTCCTGAAGATTTCATGGGCGATGTGATCGGCGATTTGAGCTCGCGGCGTGGCAAGGTGCTCGGTATGGATACCCGGCCGGCAGCGCAGGCGATTGACGCGCGGGTGCCGTTGGCGCAGATGTTCGGTTACGCTACGGACGTGCGTTCGATGACTCAAGGGCGGGCGACTTATACGATGCAGTTTTCCCATTATGAACCTGTCCCGGCGGCGGTTGCTGAAGGTATTATCGCCAAATTTGATGGCAAGTCGGATGATGACGTATGAACGAGAAAATTAGGATTCGGCTGAAGGCCTATGACCACCGGGTGTTGGATCAATCGGTGGGTGAGATTGTCGAAACCGTGCGGCGCACCGGCGGCCGGGTCGCGGGACCGATTCCGCTACCCACGCGAATTGAGCGGTTCACGGTCAACCGATCGCCCCATGTCGACAAGAAGTCACGGGATCAGTACGAAATCCGTACGCACAAACGCTTGCTCGATATCCTCGAGCCGACCCAGCAAACCATCGACGCGCTGGGTAAACTCGATATCGCCGCGGGTGTGGATGTGGAGATCAAGCTCCAGTAACCAATTGACAAGAGTCGGACTAAACGGGCTCCGATGGGAATGAGATCATGACTGGGCTAATTGGCAGAAAAATTGGGATGACGCAGTTCTACAGTGCCGAAGGCAACGTAGTTCCTGTAACTGTTGTCGAGACCGGACCGTGCATCGTCGTCCAAAAGAAAGAACTGTCCAGGGACGGCTACACCGCGTTGCAGGTTGGCTTTGGCAGCAAGAAGGCCCAACGGGTCAACAAAGCCGAGCAGGGCCATATGGCGAAGGCTGGCAAGGGCGCCTTCGAAGTGCTGCGCGAATTTCGCCTTGACAATGTTTCCGGCTATGAGGTTGGGCAGGAAATTAAGGCCGCCGATCTATTCAAAGTTGGCGATTTGATCGATGTCGCGGGTATCTCCAAGGGGCATGGTTTCACCGGCGTCATCAAGCGCTGGTCCTTTGCCGGATTCCCAGGTTCCCATGGTACCCACGAGTACTTCCGTCATGGCGGCTCCATCGGTAACCGTTCTTATCCGGGCCGGGTTCGTAAGGGCAAAAAGATGGCCGGCCATTGGGGCAATGAGCAGATCGCCACACAGAATCTCTT
>JBGTCC010000404.1:0-6631 GCA_041749055.1 Thermodesulfobacteriota bacterium
AGCAGTACAGAGGCCGGCTGGCCGAGTCCACGGCGACCTTGAAGAGCGAGTTGGAGGAAACTCAGATCCGGGCGAGCGTCGCCGAACCGGAGGAGCGCGAGGAACTCAAAACTCAAGCCGAGGAACTGGACAAGGATCTGCGCCAAAAAGAAGCGGAGATTTTAGACCAGCTCTTGCCGGAGGCTTTCGCGGCGGTGCGCGAAGCGTCACGTCGGACGATTGGCTTACGCCATTACGATGTCCAGTTGATCGGCGGCGCTGTGCTTCACTCCGGCAAAATTGCCGAGATGAAAACCGGCGAGGGTAAGACTTTGGTTGCTACCTTGGCGCTATATTTGAATGCGCTCACCGGCCGCGGCGCTCACCTAATCACCGTCAACGACTATTTGGCGCGGCGCGACGTGCAGTGGATGGGGCCGATTTACCACAAGTTGGGACTTACCGCGGCCTCCATCGTACATGAGGTCAGTTATCTATTCGATCCCACTTATCTGACCAAGGACTATCGTTTTTTGAATCTGCGGCCGATTCAACGCCAAGAGGCTTACCACGCCGATATCACCTACGGCACCAATAACGAGTTCGGCTTCGACTATCTGCGCGACAATATGAAGTTCTCCCTGGAAGAGTATGTCCAGCGCGAGCTCAACTTCGTCGTCGTCGACGAGGTCGATAATATATTGATCGACGAAGCGCGCACGCCATTGATTATTTCCGGGCCAGCGGAGGAGTCGACGGATAAGTACTATACCATCGACCGGATGATTCCCAAGTTGCAACGGGGCGCGGTGATTCAAGGCGATCCGTCGCAGGAAGACCGTGCCGCCATCGAAGCCAAAGGCGATTACACCGTCGACGAGAAAAGCCGCTCGGTGACTTTGACCGAAACCGGCGTGGCCAAAGTCGAGCGGCTGCTGGGCGTGCATAATCTTTACGACCCGCGCCAGATCGATACCTTGCACCATGTCCAGCAAGCGCTCAAAGCCCACGCGATTTTCAAACGCGACGTCGACTACGTCATCAAAGAAGGTGAAGTGATCATCGTCGATGAGTTCACCGGCCGTCTGATGCCGGGGCGGCGCTGGTCTGACGGACTGCACCAGGCGGTGGAAGCCAAGGAGCGCGTCCATATTCGCGAGGAAAACCAGACCCTGGCGACCATTACGATTCAAAACTACTTCCGCATGTACAAGAAGCTCGCGGGCATGACCGGTACCGCCGATACCGAGGCGCCCGAGTTTCAAAAAATTTACAAGCTCGATGTCACCGTAGTGCCGACTCACCGCAACATGGTGCGCCAGGACAATGCCGATGTGGTTTATCGTACCGACAACGAAAAGTACGATGCCGTGGTGTTGGAGATCGAAGAGCGGCACAAGCAGGGGCAGCCGGTGCTGGTCGGGACTACCTCGGTGGCCAAGTCGGAAAAGCTTTCGCGCCTGCTCAAAAAGAAAAACATCAAGCACAACGTCTTGAACGCCGTCAACCATGAAGCCGAAGCGAGCATCATCGCCCAGGCCGGGCGCTATGCCGCGCTCACCATCGCCACCAACATGGCCGGCCGCGGCACAGATATATTGCTCGGTGGCAATCCCGAGTTTCTGGCGCGCTCGGACATGGAAAACGAATGGATCAACCGTGCTTCGAAATTGCCGCTGCAGGGCGCGGCGCGCTATGAGGACTCGCTGCGTGAATTGCGCGAGAAGTACGAAGAGGAAGTCCAGCGCGCCGAGAAGAAATTTCTTAAGGACAGCGAAATGTTCGATCAGCGGCGCAGCGAAGCTTTGAAACGCACCACCGAATTGCAGCGCGAGATCCGCATTGCGTCGCCCTTCGGCGAGGCCAGAGAGAAATACGAAGATGTGTCGGCCACCCAATTGATCGAGGCCTTGCACAGCGCGAGACCGATCCCGGAAGGTTATTTGAAGGCCAAGGAGAGCTTTGAAAGCGCGGTATTGGCGGCGACCAACGGCCAAGCGGCGCCATTGCCGGACGAATTTGTCGAGGCTCGGGACGAGTACCAGGCCACCCTGGACAGCTGGCAGCAAAGGGCCGACGAACGTAACGCGTTGACTGACTTTCTCGACGAGAAGCGGCGTGTCTATGAACAGCGGCTGATCGATCTGGAATTTGACCGTGCCAAAGCGGCGCTCGCTCAAGGCGATTTGGCTGGGTCGGTGGATGAATATGAACAGGCGTTTCGGTCGTTCTCGGAGGCGGAGGAGCGTTGCGAGGAGCTGCGGCTGCCCTACGAACAGGCGATCCAGGACGCGCAACAAAACTATGAAACCCAGCGCCAGGAATATTTGCGCATGGTCGAGGACATTCGCGAGCAGCTGGAAAAGGCGCCGGACGAGTACCGTCTTCGTTTTGACGAGATGCTGGCGCAGTACAATAAAGGTTGCGCCGAGGAAAAGGACAAAGTGATCGCTGCCGGCGGATTGCATATCCTGGGCACCGAGCGCCATGAAAGCCGGCGCATCGATAATCAGCTGCGCGGCCGCGCCGGGCGCCAAGGCGATCCCGGCTCGTCGCGATTTTACCTTTCCCTCGAGGACGATCTCATGCGCATTTTCGGCGCCGACCGGATTCAGGGCATCATGAGCCGGTTGGGCATGGAGGAAGGCGAGCCGATCGAGCATGGGCTGGTCACCCGCGCCATCGAGAATGCCCAGAAGAAGGTCGAGGCGCATAACTTCGATATCCGCAAACATCTTCTCGAGTATGACGACGTGCTCAACAAGCAGCGCGAAGTGATTTATGGCCATCGGCGCGAGGTTCTCAAAGGCGAAACTTTGAAAGAGCAAGTGACCGAGTGGGCCGACGAGCTCGCCGATGAGATCATCGGCCGTTGCGTTGACAAAGACCGCCATTCTTCGGAGTGGGATTGGAACGCACTGCGCGCAGGGATGAACCATCAGTTCAATATTCGACCCGAATTTGCCAGCGATGAAATCGAAAATATGACTGAGGGGCAGCTTGCAGAGACGGTTCACCAGAAAATTCTCGAAAAGTATGAAGATAAGGAGAAACGGTTTGGCGAGCCGATGTTGCGCCAGCTGGAAAAGATCATCATGTTGCAGACCATCGATACCCTTTGGAAGGACCATTTGCTGAGCATGGACCATCTCAAGGAAGGTATCGGGTTGCGCGGCTATGGTCAGAAGAATCCGTTGCAGGAGTATCAAAAAGAGGGCTACGACATGTTCGAGGACATGAATCACCGTGTCCAGGAAGACGTCGTGCAGAAACTCTTTACGGTGGAACTAGCTCGGGAAAATGCCCAGCAGGAGCTCGCCGTTGAGCAGCCGCGCCGACAACACATGGTCCTCGGTCATGGTCTCGACCCGATCGCGGCCCAGCCGAACTTGGCGCCGCGCCGTGAGACCGCCAAGGTTGGGCGCAACGATGTTTGTCCTTGCGGCAGTGGCAAAAAATATAAGCGGTGTCACGGCAAATAGCCTGAGATGTCAGCGGCGCTGTAGCATGGCGCCACCGCCACGGTGCCTGTGATGATAAAGGTTTCTGTAACGGTCAAAAAAGGTCGGTCGTCTCGGTTGAAGCAACCGACCTTTTCACTTCTGCTCGTGCCAATTTTCCATGGCGATCCTGACAGTTTTCATCTGTAACAACTTAATGCCCGGCCGCTTTCTTTTTCGCCACTTCGTGGCTGTCATCATGGGTGGAGAAGGAGGGGACGTTATTGCCGGCGCCCAGTTTGATGATCCGGTTCTTGTGCTCGTGCAAATCTTTGGTCGAGTTTCGCGTGTCGATCACCAGCTTGGCGGATGCAACGATCTGGCGAACGTCATAGGCGCTGTGGTCGGTGAGAATAATCACGCAGTCATGTTTGGCGATCTCCGCGGGGGTCGCCTCGATCGATTGCAACACGCTGGTGCCGAGTCTCAAGGACGGCACGAACGGGTCGTTGTAGGAGAGTTTCGCGCCCTTGTCGGTGAGCAGACGCATGACATCCAGCGCCGGCGATTCGCGGCAGTCGCTGACATTTTTCTTGTAGGCCACCCCCATAATGAGGATTTTTGAATCCCGAACGCTCTTCGAGAAGCGGTTGAGGCCATCGCTTACCATGCTGGCGACCAGCGTGGGCATCATGCCGTTGATCTCAGCCGCCAGGCCAATGAATCGCGCCTGAAAGTTGAGCGCTTTCAATTTCCACGCCAAGTAATGTGGATCGATGGGAATGCAGTGGCCGCCCAGGCCCGGACCTGGATAAAACGCGCTAAAGCCGAACGGTTTGGTCGCCGCGGCATCGATCACTTCATACACGTCGACGCCGAGAACGTCGCACATCATGGCGAGCTCGTTAACCATGCCGATGTTAACGCTGCGAAAAGTATTTTCCAAAAGCTTCACCATCTCGGCGCACTTGGTGCTGCTCACCGGAATCACCCGTTCGATAAACGCCGAGTAAAATAAGCGCGCGATCTCCGTACATTCCGGCGTGATGCCACCGACGATTTTAGGCGTGTTGTGGGTATTAAACGAAACATTGCCCGGGTCAATCCGTTCCGGCGAAAATGCGACATAAAAATCGCTACCGACTTTTAAGCCGGAAATCTCGAGCTCGGGCACGATCAACTCGTCGGTGGTGCCCGGATAGGTCGTGCTCTCCAGCACGATCAGCTGTCCCGGATGGAGATATTTGCGGATCTCCTCGGTCGCCGAAAGGATGAAGGAAATATCCGGATCTCGACTTTTGCTAAGCGGTGTCGGCACGCAAATGCTCACCGTATCGGCGTCTTTAAGCGCACTGAAATCATAGGTCGCGGTGAAATTGCCGGCGCTTACAGCGTCGGCGATGGTCCTGTCAGGCACATCCTGGATATAAGATTTACCTTGTTTCAGTGTCGCGATCTTGCCATGGTCCAAGTCGATACCGACTACTTTGAAACCGGCCGCGGCGATCTCCATGGCCAATGGCAGCCCGACATAACCAAGTCCGATCACAGCAGCGGTGGCTTGGCGATTCTCGATTTTACTTTTTGTCGCGTTCAAACGAATTACCTCCCATAATTAAGTTCAGAATTTTCGCCCGTTTTTGAATTTTTAAATTGCTTCACTTGGATGGCGTATTTGTCGATGAGCTCGTAGAGATTCACCCGGCTGATGCCTAACTCGCGGGCGGCTCGGCTGACGATGCCGCGGTTGCGCGTGAGGGCCTTCTTGATGAAATCGATTTCGATGGCCTGCTTGGCGGATTTTAAATTAACCTCGCTGGGAACGGTATCGAAGGCAAAGCCCAAGTCGCTGGGTTTCAGTATGCTGCGCGGGCTCAACACCACGGCGCGGCTGATGAGATTCTCCAGCTCGCGCACGTTGCCCGGCCATGGATGCACGAGCATGGCACTCTCGGTTTCCGCCGACAGGCTCATTGGCGGTCTGCGGTATTTCTGGCAGGATTTGCGCAGGAAATGCTGCGCCAGCGGCACGATGTCGTCCTTGCGCTCGCGCAGTGGTGGCAGATCGAGCGGAATGACTTTGAGACGATAGTAAAGGTCTTCGCGGAAGATATGATTTTTCATGTCGTTCTGCAGATCTCGATTGGTGGCCGCGATGATTCTTAGATCGACTTCCACCGGCTGCGTGCCGCCCACTCGTTCGATGCGCCGATCCTGCAGGAAGCGTAAGAGCTTTACTTGTAGCGGCTGCGCCAATTCTCCGATCTCGTCGAGGAACAGCGTGCCGGTGTGGGCCGACTCGAACTTGCCCTTTTTCTGCGCGTGGGCGCCGGTGAAAGCGCCTTTCTCATGGCCGAAGAGTTCGCTTTCGAGAAGATTCTCGGGAATGGCGCCACAATTGACCACCACGAAGGGATTGTTTTTGCGCGGGCTGTGGCGGTGGATGGCGTTGGCAACGACCTCTTTTCCGGTACCGCTTTCGCCGCAAATTAACACCGATATGTCGGATCCTGCGACCCTTTCGATGAAGCGTAAGAGGTCCTTCATGGGTTTTGACCGGCCCATAATTCCGTCAAACCCATCCGCTGCACCGGGGTGTTTCTCCTGGATTTTTTGTTGCAGCCGATAAATGTGAAATGCCCGCTGAACGATGACTTTGATTTCGTCAAGGCGCAGCGGTTTTGCGTAAAAATCACAGGCTCCGAGGCGCACCGCGCACATTGCGTTGACATCTTCGCTGTTCCCGGTAAGCACGATGACACGCGTTGCCGGCTCGGCGGAGAGGAATTGTTCGAGTAGTCTGAGGCCGCCGAGATCGTCGGCCTTGAGCCGGCTTAATGACAAATCGAGGGTGACGACCGGCGGATGTTCGCGCTCGAAGATCTGAGTCGCGACCTCTTCGGTGGACGCAGTGAAGATTTCGTAATCGGCCTCCATCGACCAGCGCATCTGTTGAAGAATGTTCTCTTCGTCGTCGACCAAAAGAAGTTTAGGTTTCACGATGAACTCCCATGCTGAACGGGCCTAAATTCGCGGAAACTCCAACTCCACCGTTGTCCCGCTGTTGACGTGACTGTCGATACGGATATGACCGCCATGGACCTCGACGAGGGAAAGTGTGTGGCATAACCCGATACCCATTCCGCTCTCCTTGGTGCTTTGAAACGGCCGAAAGATGTTGTGCAGCTGCTCAGGTGGAATGCCGCAGCCGG
>JBGTCC010000405.1:0-5731 GCA_041749055.1 Thermodesulfobacteriota bacterium
GGTCGATGCTATTTTCTCGGTCATTCATAGAGACCTCGGCTAAAGGGATTGCGCTGAATTCGCGTTAGTTAAGGAGCTTTTGCTGCCGCGGATGGAAGCTCCGCCGCGGGCGCTGACGTTGCCCTGAAAA
The DNA here is from genome assembly GCA_041749055.1 of Thermodesulfobacteriota bacterium. Classification (GTDB taxonomy): domain Bacteria; phylum Desulfobacterota; class Binatia; order UBA9968; family UBA9968; genus DP-20. Next base: position 131 of record JBGTCC010000405.1, read on the forward strand.
CGGATTACCTCGCGCATCAGGGCGGCAACATCGAGAATCAGCGCGACTCTTCCGTTGCCCATGATTGCTGAGCCGGAAATGCCGGGAAGATCTTTAAACTGATCGCCGAGGGGTTTGATCACCGTTTGACGGGAGCCCTGGAGTGAATCCACGGCTAATCCGGCCTTGGCGCCGTCAATCTGGATGACGACGATGTTTTCACGATTCGGCCGCGGGCTAGCGAGTTCAAACCAGCTGCGTACGCGGATATAGGGCACCGGTTCGCCGCGCAAATTGATGACGCCTTGAGGGTGGTCGTGCGCTCGTTCGCTGACGGGCATCTCGATGCATTCGCTGATCGCGTGCAGCGGCAGCACGTAGGTATCGGTGCCAATCCCGACGCCGAACCCTTCGATGATCGCCAGGGTCAAGGGCAAACGGATGGTGACGGTGCTGCCCTTGTCCCCCTCGCTGTCGATGCTCACCGACCCGCGCAGGGCTTCGATATTGCGCCGCACCACGTCCATGCCGACGCCGCGGCCGGAAATGTCCGTCACCATGTCCGCGGTCGAAAAGCCGGGTTCGAAGATCAGCCGGTAAAGCTCTGGGTCGGCGAGTTTTTCCGGCTCGGCGACAGTCCCGATTATCTTTGCTCGTTCGATGATTTTATTGCGGTTCAATCCGGCGCCATCGTCACTCACTTGGATGACGATGTTGGCGCCTTCGTGGAAAGCCTTCAGTGAAATCGTGCCGCAGGGATTCTTGCCGCATGCCTTTCTGGTTTCAGGCAGCTCAATGCCATGATCGAGGGCGTTGCGGATCATATGCGTGAGCGGGTCTTTGAGATGCTCGATGACGCTGACGTCGACCTCGACACCTTCACCATCCAAAGTCAGCAGAGCGGCCTTACCGTGCTCCTGGGCGACATCGCGGACCGTGCGGTTGTATTGGCGAAACGTCGGCCCCACCGGCACCATGCGTACCTTCATGATGGTTTCCTGAAGTTCGAGGGAAAGCCTTTCGACTTGGTCCTGGGCTTCAAGCGGCTCAGATTCTTTGTCGCTGGATTGTTCGAGCGCTTGGTGCAGCCGGCCGTGGGCGATGGCAATTTCGCCCGCCAGGTTGAGCATGCGGTCGAGCTTCTGGGTATCGACGCGAATCGTGCCGGAGCGTTCCGTCCGGGGGGCTGCGTCGGCTGGGCGCCGGCAAAACGGCCGGCGCGGCGAATTGGCCGGTTGCGAAATTTTCCCGTTGACAGTGGCGCTCTCATCGCCGCGGGCCAGCCGGTTCAACAGCTCAAGATGGTGCGCTTGCAGCTCATCGGCGCCGGCGATCGCTTCAGGTACCATCTGGCGCATCGCGTCGAGGGAGCGCAGTAAGAGGGTAATGCGCTCTTGGGTAACCGGTAACGCGTGATTGCGAAAGCGCTGTAGCAACTCTTCGAATACATGGGCGAAGCCGGCGACTTTCGCATAGCCCAAACTCGCGGAGTTGCCTTTGAGGGTGTGGGCGCCACGAAAGATCGCCTCCAGCAATTGATCATCCTCCGGGTTCGCTTCGAGGGCGACCAGCGCCTCTTCCATCTTGGCGAAGTGCTCGTCACACTCGGCTAAGAACGTCTGAAGGATCGTTTCAAGATCGAATTCCATAATAGTTCTACAGCGGCTTGACCCACGCCGTGCCGTCGTCGGTATGGAAGATCAGCTTGCGGCCGCGCTGGCCACCGACATCGTGACCGACGAGCGGGATTGATTCCGACTTTAATAACTCTTGGGCAATCTCAATGTTTTTCGTGCCGAGATGATGTTGGCGTTGGCGAAAGGCTTCGAGCACACAGGCGCCGCCGAACATCTTGGCCAATAAGTTATGTTTTTGGCTGCCCAAATGGGCTAACTGGTCGAGTAGTTCTTTGATGGCAATGTTGCCGAAACGGGGCGATGCGATGCCTTCGCCGCTAAAGCTCGGTAATAGGAAATGGTTGATGCCGCCGATCTCGGTGACCGGATCCCATAGGCAAACTGCAACGCAGGAACCGAGTATGGTCGTCACGGCGTAACTGTCGGCGGAGACCCACAGTTGGCCGGGATGAAGGTAGGCCGTTGCTCGTTCGCTTGTCCGGCTCGGCGGCGATGACTGCATGCGGTCGCTATAGGTTTTGCCTGATGGATGCATTCTTAGTTCATTCAATCGCCGAGCAGACTACGCACCTTGGCGAGCAATTCCACGCTGTCGACGGGTTTAACGATGTATTCGTTACAGCCGCTGGCATAACCAGTCTCGATGCTTTCCGCTTCGGCTTTGGTGGTGATCATGACGATCGGTACGGCGCTGGTTTTGTCGTTGCTGCGCAGTGCGCGTAGCGCCTCAAAGCCGGTCATCTTGGGCATCATCACATCCATCAAAATCAGATCCGGATTGGTTTCGAGGGCGCGCGCCACGCCTTCGGCGCCATCCCGCGCGATGACCAGGTCATAGGGCTCCTTGGCGAGCATCATCTGCGCTACCTGCAGCATGGTTTCCGAGTCATCGACGATCAGTATCTTTCGCGCTGCCATTTTAGTTCGCCTTTCGTTTTTTTGCGGGTAATTCCGCGGGTGCAACGCTAGGTGCAGCGATAGCCGTCCGCGCGCGCAGAACGCCCAAGCTGAAGAACCACGAGCAAGATGGTTGCCAGTCGCGAAACTATTGGAAAGAAAGGAAAACTTCGGAGCAATTCAACGAATTTTGCTGCCCTTCGGGAACAACTCTGTACAGGAGTGAACAGATAGCTTAGGCGATTTCTCAACCAACTCGATAGCTTCGTGCTCGTCGCGGGTTTCCATTGGTGGCTGGATTCGTGCCGGAACGTCCAATTACGGCCAATGCCGCCCTTTGAGTGTTGCGGCAGAATTATGCCATCCTTTGGTTTTTGTTGGGGTTTAGGCCGCATGGCGGGATGGCATGTATTTGGCTTTGCTGAGGTCGAAGACTTTTTTCAATCGAGGCCGAACTACGCCCAGCAATTGACAGGGCGAGGAGCGAGATTTGTGGCGGACGAGAAAAATGATCAGCCGTTCGGTGGCCAAACGATTGGCCCCGCTAACGGCAAAGATGTGTTGTATGGTTGGCTGGTCGGCCGCGCCGCGGCCGACCTCGGACTAGCGCAAGCGATCGCGGCAAGCGAAGCTCAACGGGTTGAACAGATCCGGCGTCTAGAGGAAGCGCTGCTGGGGCAGATACGCGAGCTGCAAAACAGTCCAGCCGCTGCCGGGTCAGCCGCCGATAGCGCCGCAGTTGACCGCTTCAAAGATCAACTCCAGCTAGTTAGCGAACGGCAAAATTTTCTAGAAGCACAACAGCTGACCAGCGGCCAACTCGAAGCCGAGCTATCAGCTAAAATTCGCGGCTTGGAAGCACATATTGAGCAGCCGCCAACGGCCATCGCCAACCCCGAAGTCAGTGCCCTGCACACGCAGATGGCTGGGCTGGCGGAACGCATCGCCGCTGCCGAGGCGGCCGCAAGCCGGGAACCCACTCCAGTCGATACGCGGTTGGCGCAAGGGCAAATCGCGCTGGCCGTGCGCGAACAGACCGAGGCGCTGGAAAGCTCTTGGCAAAAAAAGCTCGATGGCCTGCAACAGGAGATCCGCGAAAAAGCCGAGTTGCTGCGCCTGCGCGATGGCGAGCTGAGCGATGTCCGGGTGCAACTTGCCGGCGTGGCGAAGCGGCTCGATTATGTGGCGGCAACGCCGCCGCCCGAGGCCAGTGCCAGCGAACGGGAAGCGGAGCGGGAGTTGTGGCAGCGCGACTTCGACGAGCGTTTGACCGCCCGGTTGCGCGAGTTGGGCGACGAGATTCGCGGCAAGCTCCATGGCGTCAGCAGCGCCAAGGTCGATCAAGAGCACTTTCGCGGCGAGACCCTGGCATTGACGGCGCGTATCGCTCAGCTGGAACAGTCCATTCAAAACGCCAGTGCTGGCGCGGTCGGCGAAGCACGCGAGGCCTATCAAGCCACGGTGGCCTTGCGCGGTGAGATCGCCGGATTGAAAGCGGCATTACTCGAACAGCAGAGCGCGCCCAATGAGTCCTTGGTTCGCAGCGTCGAAACGATGCTGCGCGAGCAAATTCATGAAGTGCATGAGCAATTCGCCGAGCACCAGCGCGCTACCCTTGAATGGCAAAACCACTTTAAAGAATTGCCCGGCGGCATGCAGACGCTGATGCAGCGCCAAGTCCAAGCGGAGACCTTGGCCCAGCAGACTCACGCGCTGGTGATCCAAGAAACCGCGCAGATTCGCGGCGCCGTGAAAGCCGAAATGACAGCGATCGAAGCGCAATTGAACGATCATCAGCGCGCGCGCGATGGCGCGTTTCAAGGCGCGGAAGATAAAGTGAATGGGCGCTTACGCGAGCTGCACAATCAGTTGGCCCATGGCATGTTGGCGCTCGACCGGCGCGACGGCGAGTTGCGCGAACTCAAAACTCAGGTAAAAACTCTTGCCCAACGTCTCGACCCTAACGGTTTGCCGCCGGCGCCGGTGGCAACGAGCCGCCCCGTTGGTTTGGTCGAGGACGGTGCAGCGGCGCCGTTATACGAATTTGCCGCCAGTCTGCAACCGGTCGAACTGCGCCCGATAGTAATGCCGGGGAGCATGGATAGCGGGGCTAATTTGCTTCAGCCGGCGCTGCCCGGCAATGGCCTCATGACCGATTCGGTCACAATGCCGGCCGTCGATTTACATGACCGCTTGTCGGCGGAGATCGAGCGCAAACGCGCTGAGCTGCGCGAAAAGAGCGGCCGCTGGAAAGTGCGGCAGTAGCCGCCGGGCGATGGGTGGCAACCGGCGAGCGCCGGTTCGACCTTCACGCCGGACGGAAGATCGCCGGCGCCGCAGCAGATAAATTTACTGCAACAGTCCGAAAGAATGTTGGGTCATGGTCAACGGAAATAGAGTGCCCACCGGCATCGTCGAACTCGATGCGCTGATCGAAGGCGGTTTGCGAGCCGGTAAAACTTATCTCGTCGTCGGCGAGCCGGGCACGGGCAAGTCGGTTTTCGGTTTGCAGTTTCTCGTCAACGGCTTGATGGAGAAAGAGAAGGGACTCTACGTCGCCATCGACGAAAAGCCCGCCGACGTGCTTGAACAGGCGGCGTCCTTGGGCTGGGACCTGGCGCCGTTTATCGAGTCCAAAGAGTTCGTCATTCTCGATGCTTCGGCCTACTTCAGCGGCAGCAGCGACACGCAGAAGAAAATCGACGTGCAGCGCGTCGTCACCGATCTCAACGCATACATCGCGCGCATGGGCGCCACCCGGGTGGTGATCGATCCGGTGGGACCGCTTTTGTTCAACCGCGAAGCGACCGCGCGGGCGGCGGATCAGGCGCGCGCGCTGTTCTACGGCCTCCAGGCCAACGGCAATACGACCAATCTGCTGACCACCTATTCCGTCGAACGCAATGTCCGCGGCATCGAAGAGTATCTCGTCGCGGGTACCATCGTTCTGGAAATGGAGTTGGTCAAAAGCCGCTTCGTGCGCACCTTGACTGTGGAAAAAATGCGCAGCACGGCCTTGGCGCCGGCGCAGTATTTGTTCGACATCGTTGCCGACCGCGGCATCGTCCTACAAGGATTGAGCAACGCT
>JBGTCC010000406.1:0-4309 GCA_041749055.1 Thermodesulfobacteriota bacterium
GCGACGGCTGACGTTGTCGCGAAACTGCTAATCGACAAAGGCTTGGTTTCGCAGAAAGAGTATGACGTGAAGCTCTTTTCAGAACGGGCGAACTATCAGGCGTTGTTGCAGCGCGTTGAGAGAATGTCCGTCGATAGCTAACGTGACTCTTTCTGACGAGTTCTACGACTGGGGCGGCCACGCCTTCCACTTCATCGGCGGCATCCCAAATAACGCCTGGGGCTCATTGGCGATATACACACCGAAGGAACAGGATGAATATTTGCGCGAGTTGGTTGAGTCACTAAAAAAAGGCGTGCAGCCGTAGTTCTAGCAAACGCCTTTAGCCGGCTAAACCCAAGCAACCTTCAGCTCTGGTCAGACCGAAGTACGCGAACGGTTGAATCGACAGGATGGATGCCGTTTCACAATTCAGCATCGCGCGAGATAAATATCGGCTATGCCGGGATGGGATGCCCGGTTGAGCGGGGGCGCAACGTCAAGCCACCGATCTCGTGCGCAAGTAATGACCTCAAGAATGCTGCAACCCCGGTTCGGCGGCAGATCGCCCGCAATGGCCGCCGGCGGCGGGTTTACTATTGAACAAAAACCTGTCCTAACCCTCGGAAGGTACGGCTATTATGGCAAAAATCTTTTCCGTTGCCTCGTGGAACGTCGAGCACTTCAAGAACGATCCAACTCGTGTAGATAGAGTCGTCGATCTCGTGAAGGCGCAGAATCCGGATGTCTTCGGCTTGTATGAAGTCGAGGGTGCGACCGTATTCAGCGCGCTGGTGAGCAAGATGCCAAACTACACGTTCCAGATTACTGAGGGAGTACAGACCCAGGAGATTCTCGTCGGGGTCAGTAAATCGCTGACGGCCTTCATCACCCAGAAGACCGAATTTCGCTCAGGCACGACGCACATGCGTCCGGGCCAACTCGTCACCATCGTGAAGAACGGGGAAAACTACGCACTGCTATTCCTGCATCTGTCGAGCGGGACAGACCCGCGGGGTATGGGATTGCGCGACGACATGCTCGAGCGAGCCTTTGAATTTCGCAAGATCCTCGATGCCGCCGCAGGCGGTCCCGGTAAGGCGCGTTATCTCTTCCTCGGCGACTTCAACACGATGGGGATGAAATACCCATTCGACCGCTCGATTCTGGCGGCGGTCGAATTGAAGAAGTGGGACAACTACGCCGCCCGGCCGACGATTTCGATGCGACGGTTGTCGAAGTCGCATGATGCGACATTTTTCAACGGCAGCACATCGTCCTTTCCGCCGTCCAATCTAGATAATGTCTATGCGTCAAAAAATCTCCGCTTCAAAACCTTTTTCCATGCCACCAACGGAACCCAGGTCGAGGTCGACGTGCGTGGCTGGGTCAATGAGCCGACAGTCGCAAAAAAGGACGAATGGATCGCCAGGTTCTCGGATCACTCCCTGCTCTATTTCGAAATTCACGAATGAAGGTGGTAGAAGCGGCGCCCGCCCGCTGTGAGTCACTGCATGTATTGCGACTAACGGCGAGCCCATTGCCGTGATTCCCATGGATTTCAGTTCTCTCGACGCTGCATCACCTCTCCGCCCCTGGAAACCAGCCTTTGAATTTCACCAGCCCGCGCAGATATTCGATCTGGCCGGCGTGGCGGGTATTGCAATTGATCACGCTGGCGAGCCGGATGCTCAGCGTCGGCAGCGGCGAGTAGTGCGGTTCGTTGAGCACACGGTTCAAGTCGGTATTGGTCACCGTCGACAGATAATCTTGGGTCTGCGCAAACACAGCGTCGTGGTAAGCGAGCAGCAGCGGCTTGTCGGTGACGGTGAAGGCGTCCACTTGCTCGCGGGTTTGGCGATGACCGGAGCCGTAGTCTCTTGGATCGGGCGGCATATTGAAGCGCTGGTGCCAGCCGTCGGCGATCCACAATTGCGGCCGGTCGAGCAAACCGGAAAAGTTCGCATCCTGCACCCGCGCGATATGCCACGCCAGCCAGGCGATATGCGGCTTGGGTGGCGATAACAATTCCTCCGGCGTGAGATCTTTCAGCGCGTCGCGCACCATTTCGCGCACCCGGCCTAATGCGTCCAATACTAATCCGGCTGCTTCCATGACTCCCCCCTCTACGTTCTATTTGAAACTATTTTTGCGGCAGCACTTCTTTGACAAGCTTGAAGATCGGCGTGGCGATTCCATCGATTGCCTAATCGCCATTCGATCGATTTAATGGCTGCCGCAGATCACATTGAGCACCGCCTGGCGTTTTTCCTCTTTGACGACTTTGAGGGCGCGCTTGAGCGCGGGCAGCACTTGTTGCGGATCGTCGACCATCTCGCCGTAGCCGCCATGGGCTTCGACGACCTTTTCGTAGCGCGGCGACGGCGCTAACGCAGTCAGCGGAAAGTTTCCCGTGCTTACGGCCCAACCGTCCGGCATGACCTGTTGGGTCGCGGCCTTGGTAGAGTGCCAGATGGCGTTGTTGCAAACGATCGTCAGCAGCGGCAAGTCATAAGCCTCAGAAACGAAATGACAAGCTGTCGGGTTGTTGAACATATAAGTTCCGTCCCCCGCGGTGACGATCACGGTTTTTTCCGGCCGCGCCAGCTTCATGCCCAAGCCGCCGCCGATGCCCCAGCCGAGTCCGCCGGCCGGCGAACCGCCGAAATAGCTGGCCGGCTCGCTCAAGTTGAGCACTTCGTTGCCGATGCCATGGTCGCTCAGCACCAGCGTGTCTTGGTCGCGCACCTGTTCGACGCAGTGCGCCAGCCAGGTATGGCTGATCGGCCTTTCGTGACTCGCGTGCTCGACTCTTTGTTGCAATCGATCACGGTAGCGTTTGCGCTCGGCGCGAATCTTCTCGGCGCGCTCACCTAAGCGTTTTTCATTTCTTGGCCCGCTCTTTAATTCCTGCGCGAGCAATTCGAGAGCAAGCTTTGGATCGCCGCCGATGGAAATATCTTTGGGAAAGTTGCGGATCGGAATAGCGCCGTAGTTGGGGTCGCGCGCGATCTGAATGACCTTGCCATTTTCCGGCGGCTTGCCCTGAAACGGATACCACGGCACGTCCGACTCGACGACGACAACGACATCGGCGTCTTTGATATAGGGCGCGGAGCTGACGCCCAAATGAAACTCATGGGTGTTGGGAAAACTCACAAACGGACTCGCCGGCGTCACCACGGGCGCCACCAATGCTTCGGCGAACGAAACCAGCGCGCTCACCGCCGTCGGATCGGAACCCAGCCGGCCGGTGATAATCAGCGGATTGACAGCATCGCGCAAGATTTCCGCCGTGCGCGTGATCGATGCCGCGCTCGGCTGCGACGGTTCGGCCTGGGCCTTGCGGTTCGGATGGATCGTGATCGAATCCATTTTTTGCGCCAGCACTTCGCGCGGCAGCGTCAAATAGACCGGACCCTGGGGCGTGCCCAGCGCCATTTCCAGCGCGCGATCGACGACGGTTTCGACTTGGTCGCCGTTGCGCAGTTCGTAATCCCACCGAGTGAACTCGCGCAGCAGGCTGCCCTGATCGAAGGACTCCTGCCCCCAGTGAATGAAGTTGCTCCGGCTCCCGACAAACCCTTCCTCGGTAAGCGGCGTCCTACCGGCGGAAAAAATCATCGGCACATTGAGACGCGACGCATTCATCACCGCCGCCGAAGCGTTGCCCGTGCCGACGATCACATGAACCATCACCACCTGCGGCTCACCGGTTAGCATCGCATAGCCCTGCGCCATGCTCACCGCGACGAATTCATGCGGCACGGTGATCGGCATCGGGTGCGGCTTCTTCTCCGCGCCAAACTTCGCCAGGGCGTCGATGATCGGCCCAAAGTCCGTGCCGCTGTTGCCGAAGAAATATTTAATCCCGCGCGCGCGCAGGACTTCCAGGTATGCTTGGCCGACGGTTTCGACTTGGACGGTTACGGTTTTGCTAGTTTCCATTAATGTGCTCCTCGATTTGAATCCGTCTCATTTTTATCCCGGTTTGCCTAGGAAAGGGAAACGGTTTTCTTTCGATCACTGAATGAGGCAGGTCGGCACCGCCTGTGATATAAAACTTTCCCTATGAAGGACTCTGAAGTGGACCAGTTGGTAACCTGGATCACCGAAGCCGGGCTGGCAGGATTGGGGGAATCGGCCATCTTGACCGGACTCTGCGAGCACCTGCTCGCTCTCGGCGTGCCGCTCGCTCGCGCCAACGTTGTCATCGACACATTGCATCCGGTTTACCAGGGTCGCGCTTTTACCTGGAAACGCGAAAATAGGGAGACAATGCTCTCGGAGTTCGGCCATAGCGACGAGGGCGATGAGCGCTGGGAGCGCA
>JBGTCC010000407.1:0-3106 GCA_041749055.1 Thermodesulfobacteriota bacterium
GAGGGCGCGCAGTTTGTCGCGGTTTGCCTGCCCGCCTTAGCAGCGGCGACGGTGCAGCGCGACGCTGTTTAATTGTTCACAATCTATAAAAACCGTTTCACCGCGAAAATTCCGATCATCGCTAAAGCCAAGGCGATTTTCAGCGCGGCGCCGAGGATAAAGCCGATGGTGGCGCCGATGCCGGCGCGGGTGGCCTGTTGCAGATTTCTCTGGGCTGACAGCTCGCCGATCACCGCGCCGATGAACGGTCCGAAGATGACGCCGGGGAGGCCGAGAAACAGGCCGGCGACGGCACCGATAAGTGCGCCGATGATGGCGCGCTTGGAGGCGCCGAATTTTTTCGCGCCGAACATGGTGGCCCAGAAATCGACGGCGTAGGTCAATCCGGCCATGACCGTAAGCATCGCGATCGTCCAGAGGCCGACGTGAGCAAAATTTTCGGCCCAGGCGCCGAGGATGAGACCCGCGAGGATGAGTATTGGGCCGGGAATGGCGGGCAGAACGATTCCGATCAAACCGACAACCACCAGCAGCGCTGCGCCGCTCCAGTACAGGATAATTGTTTCCATGTGTTCACTTGCGCATGGGTCGAGCGTGGCGGTTGCGATCCGTTTTAGCGCGGCAGTTTGGCTAGCCTTCGGCGCCGACGTAAGCCCTGAGTTGCTGGTGCGGTTTGGCCGTTGAACTCGGTTAGACGCATCGCGATGATCTGGTAAACGTCGGCGGAGAAGCCAAATCCGAGGTGAGTAGATATGACTTCGACATGTTCGATGTTGGGAGTTTGACCGTCGATACAGGCTTGCCAGGCCACTACCGAGTCCGTGCGCGAATAGATCGCCACAACCGGAACCTCCAGGTTGGCCATTCGACTGCGCTGCTCGACTTCGGCGGCGATGGCTTCAATATCGATGCCGCGCTTGCGATAGGATTTCGCCGCAGCCGTGTATTTGGGGCCGCCGACGACCGGCGTCCCCAGGGTAATCACCAGACGAACGAGGTCGGGACGGTCCCGCGCCAGCTCGCGGGCCAAGTAACCGCCGAAGCTCCAGCCAATGATGGCGACCTTTTGTTTGCTCCGTCGGGATAAATTCCCCAACCGTCGCAAAAGCCGCGGCAACGACTCGCTGGCAGCGGCGCGATTTCGGCCCAGACCCCAACCCCGCGCGCGATAGCCGAGTAGACGCAAATAGCCCTTGAGAATCATCGTCGAGCCGTCGCCGGCGCCATAGCCAGGAAGGATCAGAATCGGTTCGCCGTTGCCGCGCGGCTGGCGCGCGAGGGAGGGAAATCTTAACAGAAGCCGCGGTAACTCGATCAGTCCGCGCGCTTCGCGCATCAAATGGGACGACGGCGGCGGTTGGAGGATTTCACTCATGGGTTCCGGGGGCTCAACGCTGGAGGTTCGATGCTAACTAAAATTCGCCTGCCGAACAATGCCGATCAGTGCCGCGCCGCGTCTGCCGCGGCAATAGCGCACCGCCAGGCCGTCTCTGAGATTCAGATAGACGAGCGTCGGAGCGCTCTCGCGTTTCATCCGGCCGGTGTCGGCGACGACCGAAATCATGTTACGCAAAACCCGCGCCGACGATGAGGAGGTTCACGAGTTCGAGACCTGGTAATGGCGTCGCGGTTGTGAATGATATCTTACTTCTTGTGCAATGAGCCATTTCTCCAGGGGTGAAGTTTATCGGTGCCCCCTTTAAGATTTTGAATTTCTACTCAGTTTTTCCCGAAAACGGACAGAGATCTTCGATGGTGCACTCCGGGCACCTTGGTTTCTTGGCCAGGCAGACGCGGCGGCCGTGGTACTGCATTAGATGGCAGAAGCGCACCCGTTGTCTTTCCGGGACGATTGCCATCAAGTCGGCTTCGATCTTGTCCGGGTCGGTTTTGGTCGTGAAGCCGAGCCGCTGCGATAGACGCTTGACATGGGTATCGACACCGATGGTTTGCTGGCCAAAACCGTTGCCGAGAACGATATTAGCAGTCTTACGGCCGACGCCGGGGAGGCTGACGAGGTCTGCTAGATTGTCGGGCACTTTACCGCCGAAGCGTTCGACCAGTTGCACGCAACAGTTGTGAATCGATTTGGCTTTGCTGCGGTAGAAGTTGATCTTGCCGATCTGCATTTCCAACTCGATCACCGGTACCTTCGCGTAATCGGCGGCGCTGCGGTTCGCTTTGAACAGTTCCGGTGTGACCTTGTTGACCAAATCGTCGCGCGCTTGCGCGGCGAGGATCAGAGAAATGAGTAATTCCAACGGATTGGTGAAGTCAAGATCGAGCTTGGCGTCGGGATGGGCTTTTTCGAGCCGGGGCAGGATCTTTTTGAGGCAATCCCTCGGATCGGCATTTGAGCTTCTCTTGGTTTTGACGGTCATTTTAGTTTCACCGGAAAATATGGTACCAAACTGTGACTCATAAAGGGAGGAATATATCGATGGAAGCCAACGCATTATCGACTGCCAAGCAAAACATCCGGCAATTAGCCAAACAAAAGGCCGAACTCGCCGCTGCTACCCCCGACCGTAAGAAAACGCGCCTGATACAGAGGAAGATCCGGCTGCTCAAGCGCACCACCCGCGTTTTAGCGACTGAGAAGAAGGCGATAGCGACCAAAGCCGCCGCCGAAGCCGCTGCCAAAGAGACCGCGGAAAAGGCCGCTGCCGCCAAAGCCGCCGCCGATGCTAAAGCTGCCGCCGCCAAGGAGGCCGCTGACGCAGCCAAGGCGGCTGAAGCTGCCGCAGCCGCCGAAGCAGCTGCAGCAACGACTGAAGCCAGCGCCTAGTCCGCCAGATCATGAATACGCCGCCTCCTCTGCGCGGCCGCGGTTCGGCGACCAATCCGAAAAACCGTTTCGAGTCGATCGAGCGGGTGCCCGAGCCGCCAGAGAATAGCGACGAGGTTTCTGCTCCTCACACGCAGTTTTACCCCGACAGTTCGAAATCGCTGATCGCCTTCAACGACAGCCCCGATGTCGGCTTCGATGCCAGCATTAATCCCTACCGGGGCTGCGAGCACGGTTGCGTTTATTGCTACGCTCGGCCGAGCCATGAATATCTCGGCTTCTCCGCGGGCCTGGACTTCGAGACTAAGATTATTGTCA